>JAIVGV010000256.1 GCA_020201365.1 Acidobacteriota bacterium | reverse complement strand
GCCCCATGCACTCGACCATCCCCAACGCCTCATCCATACTCGCTCCTTCGTCAACTTCGATCTAATTCGCCAACCGTTTTATGATCGCGCGCGGGCGCGAGTCAACGTACGCACTCGTCTGCTTTGCCGACGCGCACTCGTTCAGTCGTCGCTCCTGCCCGACGCCGCGCCTCAATAACTCGTCACCTCACGCTTCAGGTAGAGTAAGTCGTAGCTGCCCTCATTCGTCTGGTGCGTGGCGGTCGCGACCAGCTCCCAGCCGTCCGCGCCCGCGAGCCGCAGGTAGTCCCAAGTCTCCAGACAGTACTTGAACGGATCGGACTGACCCGCGGCCTCCGACAGAGGGACGCTCCCCTGCCACACGCCGTCAACGAACGTGACGCGCCCGGCTTGCGCGTTGCAGACGCGGTACTCGAACGTGCGCGGCATCGCCCCTTCCTCTCGCCTCAGCCCGACTTGAACGCGAGCGTCACGTCAACCGCCTTCCGCTGCGCGTCCGGCACCACGTCCACGCTCACGCGCACGGGCTTACCCGTAGCGCGCGTCACCTCCGTCACCGCCTGCTTGATGAACGCCTCGACGTAGCCCGCGTCGTAAACGTCGCCCTCCTTGAGCGCCCACTTCTCCCGGACGCGCTGCTCCGCCTCGTCTGCGAGACCCGTCACGCGCAGCGCGCCCATGTGGTACTGCGCGCCCTCGCGCACGTCGAAGGTGTAGGTGACCGTGCGCGTCGCGTCGTCGAACTCAGGCTGAGGCTTGATCGAGATCGCGAGGTAGCCTTTCCGGCCGTAGGCGCGCGAGACGGACCCGAGCGAGCGCTTGATCTTTGTCGCGTCCGCCAGCTCGCCCGGCTTCATGCCCAGCTCGAAGTTCAGCTCGTGGACGGGGAGCGCCTCGTTGCCCGTCCAGCGCGCCCCGCCCCAGTTGTAAGCCAGCCCCTCGCGCACGGGGACGCTGACCGCGACGCCGTTCGCGCCGCAGTCGCCCGCGAGCGCCGCCGCCGGCTCTCCGAACTCGACGCGCAGGTAGCCGCGCTGCGCGCAGACCGGCACCGTCACGCCCCGCGCCGCGAAGACGTGCTTGCGCTCGCCGCCCGTGTCCAGGTTCGACGACGCCATGTACTCGACCGTCGCCGCGATCTTCCGCTCGCGCAGCAGCCCTTCGAGCGCGCGCTTTATCCCTTCGATGACGAGCGACGAGTCGGCAGCCGTCCCGTCGAACGCGGGCACTTCCCTCTTCACCGCCGCCGCGATCTCTTCGGGCGTGAACCACACGAAGTTGTCGAACACGACCGGCATGTTCGACCCGCGCTCCGCCTCCGTGACCTCGAAGACGACGGTCGCCTCGCCCCCGCGCTCGCGCAGCTTGTAGCCGACCTTCGTCACCAGCCCGCTCGACAGAAGTTTCTGCGCCGCCGCGTCGAAGTCGTCCACGCCCAACGTCTGACCCGCCTGCAGCCCGCTCGCCGCGACGACCTCGTCCTCCTTCAGACGCTTCAACCCCACGACCTCGATCTTCGTCAACTTCATCTTCCCCGCGGGCGGCGGCTGCTGCGCGCGCACGGCGACGAGGGGCGCGCAAAGCGCAACGACCGCGACGAGCAAGGTCAGACGACTTGGACGAACGCGCGCGTTCAAGATTTGGAGTTTCGATCTCATCAACTAAAGCTGTGACGTCATCAACGGTCGGAGACTCGATCTCGCCGGCGAACAGACTCGCTCAGTTCCGCAGCGAGTGGATCGGCGCGGGGATGCGCCCGCCGCGGCGGATGAAGTCTTCGCAAGCGAAGCGGTTGACGGGCATGACGGGCGCGGTTCCCAAAAGACCGCCGAACTCCACGGAGTCGCCCACGTCTTTGCCGGGGACGGGGATGATGCGCACGGCTGTGGTCTTGTTGTTCATCACGCCGACCGCCATCTCGTCGGCGATGATCGCGGCGATGGTCTCGGCGGAGGTCGAGCCGGGCACGGCGATCATGTCGAGCCCGACGGAGCAGACGCTCGTCCACGCTTCGAGCTTTTCCAGAGTCAACGCGCCGACGCGCGCCGCCTCGATCATGCCGGCGTCTTCCGAGACGGGGATGAACGCGCCGCTCATGCCGCCGAC
>JAIVGV010000419.1 GCA_020201365.1 Acidobacteriota bacterium | reverse complement strand
CTAGTACTGAGTGCTGAGTACTGAGTACTGAGTGGAAGGCAGGAAGCTCTGTTCCGCTCTTCGTGTTTTCGTTCTCAGTACTCAGTACTCAGCACTCAGTACTTCTTTTCCCGTAGGGCACAGCTCGACGAGGAAACATTCCGAGCAGAGCGGCGCGCGGGCTTTGCAGACGGCGCGACCGTGGGCGATGAGCAGGTGGGAGAAGTTGATCCATTCCTTCCGCGGGATGAGTTCGCACAGATCGCGCTCGATCTTTTCGGGCTGCTCTTCCGAAGAGAGTCCGAGCCGCTGCGAGAGGCGCGAGACGTGCGTGTCAACGACGACGCCGGACGCCAAACCGTAGGCGTTGCCGAGCACGACGTTGGCGGTCTTTCGCGCGACGCCCGGCAGCTCTAACAGCTCTTCCATCGTTTCGGGCACGCGCCCCTTGTGCTTCTCGACAATCATCCGGCACGCGCCCTGAATCGCCTTCGCCTTGTTGCGGAAGAAGCCGGTCGAGCGTATGTCCTGCTCCAGCTCCTCCTGCGGGACGCGCGTGTAGTCCTCGGCGCGGCGGTACTTGCGGAAGAGTTCGGCGGTCACGACGTTCACGCGCTCGTCCGTGCACTGGGCGGAGAGGATCGTGGCGACGAGCAGCTCCAAAGGGTTCGTGTGGTTCAGCGAGCAGCGCGCGTCGGGGTAAGACTTTTTGAGTCGGCTGACGATCTGACCCGCGCGTTTTTTGTCGCCGCTCATCGCGACCGCCCCCTTTTTCAATTCTCCGATCCCTCCTCAATTTTCAACGCGACCGCGATCCGCGCCGCGACGCGCGCGTTCTCTTCGAGCAGCGCGAGGTTGGCGCGCAGCGTCGCCCCGCCGCTGCGCTCAGCCATGCGCGCGAGCAGGAACGGCGTGAGGTCGCGCCCGGCGATCCGGCGACGCTCAGCCTCCGTGATTGCCTCGTCGAGAATCCCGCTTACCACCTCCGAACGCACCTCCGCGCTTTCCGGCACGGGCACCGTCACGAGCAGCGCGCCCGCCATGCCGAGTTCGCGCCGCGCGCGCGCGAGCCTCGCAACCTCTTCGGGCGAGTCGCAGCGCACGTCAACCGCGAGCCCCGAAGTGCGCGTGTAGAAGGCTGGCATCTCGTCGCAGCCGTAGCCGACGACCGTCACGCCGTGCGTCTCCAGCCACTCGCGCGTCGCCTCCAAGTCGAGCACGCTCTTCGCGCCGGAGCAGACGACCGCCCCGAGACTCGTGCGCGCGAGTTCGGGGAGATCGGCGGAGACGTCCGGCAGCGCGCCGCGGTGGACGCCGCCGACGCCGCCCGTCGCGAAGACCGAGAGTCCGGCGCGCGCGGCGACGAAGGCGGTCGAGGCGACGGTCGTCGCGCCGTCGAGCCCGCGCGCGACGGCGACGGGGAGATCGCGCGTGCTCAGTTTGTGAACCGATGAGGAGTTGCCGACGTGCTCGATCTGCGCGTCGCTCAGCCCGACGCAGACCTTGCCGCCGATGACGGCGACGGTCGCGGGGACGGCGCCCTCGCCGCGCACGATCCGTTCGAGCCGCCGCGCCGTCTCGACGTTTTGCGGGCGCGGCAGACCGTGCGCGATGACGGTTGATTCGAGGGCGACGACCGCGCGGCGCGCGCCGAGAGCCTCTTCAACTTCCGGGCTGAAGTGGAACACTGACGTTCACTGGCTCCCGCCCGGCGTCGGCGGCTTGACGATGACTGCCGGAATGTCTGCGTCGCGCACGAGCCGGTTGAAGGCGGGCAGGTCGGTCTTCATCAACTGATCGAGCCGCTGCAACTGCACGTTGATCTTCGCGACGAGGTCGTCGTAAACGGCGTAGTCCTGCTCGGTCGGGGCGTCGTCGGACGAAGCGACCACGCCGCCGAGCGCGGCGAGCTTGTTGTTGAGGCGGATCGGGAAGTTGAGCGGGTCTTGGCTGCTCTGGTTCTTGGTCTGGTAAAGCTCCTCCTCGACCGCCGTCATCTTCGCGTTGAGAGCCTTCGCCGCGTCGGAGATTTTCTGCGCGGAGGGCGTGCCCGCCACGCGCTTCTGCAAGTCGTCGAGCTGCGCGCGAACCTGGCGAATCTGCAGGATCGCGTTGCTCGTCTCGTTGAACTTGTCGCGAATCTTCATGAGCAGATCGAGCTGCTTGGCGAAGTCCGCCTGCGTCGTCGCCTCGCGCGGGTCTTTCTTGACCTCGAAGGTTTGAGTCTGCGTCTGACCGTCGGCGGTGAGCCGCACCGTGTACGTGCCGGGCACGATGCGCGGGCCCTGCGTGCCCGCAGCCCACATGATCATGCCGGGGAAGCCGGTCGCTTCCGGGTAGCGCATGTTCCAGACGAAGCGGTTGAGCCCCGCGTTCGTAGAGACACGCGGGGGGCCACCTCGGAACGCGAACTGCTCCGCCTCCTCGCCCGATGGCGCTTGCGGCTGCTCCGGCGGACGCTGCACCTGCGCCGCGCCGGGCGAAGGACTCGGTGCGGGCTGCGGCGCGCGCGCGGTGAACTTCTGGATTGACTTGCCACTCGCGTCGAGGAATTCGAGCGTCACGTCGGTGGCGGGGCGCGACTTGAAGTAGTAATAGACGACCGCGCCGTTCGGCGGGTTCATGCCGACGGGCGCGCCCGCGGGGACGGGGAAGCCGCCGCCGTCCATGCGGTAAGGGTCTTTGGGCTGGAAGAGCTTCACGTCTGGCAGACCGGCGAGCGAGCCGCCCGCGTCCATGATCTGGTGCAGGAGCGGCGTGTCGTCGAGGATGTAGAAGGAGCGACCCTGCGTCGCCGCGACCAGCTCCTTCTCGCGCTTCTGTATGACGAGATCGGCGATCGGAACGACCGGCAGGTTCAACTGAAGCGACTGCCAACTGTCGCCGTCGTTGAAAGAGACGTACATGCCCGTCTCCGTGCCCGCGTAGAGCAGCCCCTTCTTGTTAGGGTCTTCGCGGACGACGCGCGTGAAAGCGTTGTCGGGGATGCCCGTAGTGATCTTCTTCCAGGTCTTCCCGTAGTCGCTCGTCTTGTAGAGGTAGGGCTTGTAGTCGTCGAACTTGTACATCGTCGCGGCGACGTAAGCCGTGCCCGCGTCGAACGCGGAGGCGTCAATCGAGTTGATCTGAATCCACTCCGGCATCCCCTTCGGCGTCACGTCCTCCCAGCGCCCGCCGCCGTCCTGCGTGACGTGGACGAGCCCGTCGTCCGAGCCGGCCCAGATCACCCCGGCTTTCACGGGCGACTCCATCATCGTGAAGATCGTGTCGTAGTACTCGATCGTCGTGTTGTCCTTCGTGATGGGACCGCCCGACGAACCCTGCTTCGACTTGTCGTTGCGCGTGAGATCGGGGCTGATCACTTTCCAGCTACGCCCCTCGTCAGTTGACTTGAAGACGACCTGCGCGCCCGCGTAGAGCGCGTTCGGATCGTGCGGCGACGTGACGATCGGGAAGTTCCACTGGAAGCGGTACTTCTGCACGTCCGCGCCCGCGCCCATCGGGTTGTCGGGGTAGGGCGAGACGTCCTGGAGCTGACCGTTGTGGTGGTTGTAGCGCGTGATCAGGCCGCCGTAAGAGCCCGCGTAAACGATGTCGGAGTCCTTCGGCGAGGGCTGTATCCAGCCGGACTCGCCCCCGCCCACGTCGTACCAGTCGCGCTCGGTGATGCCGAAGTCGGTCGTGCGCGAGGCGATCTTGACGGTCGAGTTGTCCTGCTGCGCGCCGTAGATGTGGTACGGGAAATCGTTATCAACGGCGACGCGGTAGAACTGCGCCGTCGCCTGATCCTCGTCCGTCCACGTCCTGCCGCCGTTGAAGGAGACGTTCGCGCCGCCGTCGTTCGACTCGATCATGCGCTGCGCGTCCGTGGGCGCGATCCAGAGATCGTGATTGTCGCCGTGCGGAACACTGATGTTCGTGAACGTCCTGCCGCCGTCGTTCGACTTGTAGAAGCCCGTGTTCAAGACGTAAACCGTGTCGGCGTTCTGCGGATCGGCGTAGATCTTCGAGTAGTACCAGGCGCGCTGGCGCAGGTTCCTCTGCTCGTTCGTTTTCGTCCACGTGCGACCGCCATTGTCGGAGCGGAAGACGCCGCCGTCCTCCGCCTCGACAATCGCCCACAGCCGATCCGGGTTCGCGGGCGAGACCGTGACGCCGCTGATGCCGACGGTGCCGCGCGGCAGACCGGGGTTGCGCGTCAGCTCCGTCCAGGTGTCGCCGCCGTCAGTTGACTTGAAGATGCCGCTTCCCGCGCCGCCGGATTCGAGCGTCCACGGCTTGCGATAGACCTCCCAGAACGAAGCGTAGAGCACGTTCGGGTTCGTCGGATCGAGTATGAGATCGCACGCGCCCGCGAGGTTGCTGCGGAAGAGAACCTTCTCCCAAGTCTTCCCGCCGTCCTTCGAGCGGAACACTCCGCGCTGCTCGTTCGGAGCCCAGACGTGCCCCTCCGCCGCGACGTACACGAGATCGGGGTTACGCGGGTGGACACGCACGCGCGAAATCTGCCGCGTGTCTTCGAGCCCGACCCTCTTCCACGTCCTCCCGGCGTCCATAGACTTGTACACGCCGTCGCCATGCGAGACGTTGCCGCGGATCGGCGCCTCGCCCATCCCGACGTAAACCACGTTCGGGTCGGACTCGGCGACGCCGATCGCGCCGACCGAGCCCGTCTGGAAGAAGCCGTCCGACACCGGCTCCCAGTTCACGCCGCCGTCGGTCGTCTTCCACACGCCGCCGCCCGTCGCGCCGAAGTAGTAAACCATCGGCTGCGAGGGGACGCCCGTGACCGCGGTGACGCGCCCGCCGCGCCACGGCCCGATCTCGCGCCACTGCAAGAGGCGCAGCGGGTTCGACGCGCGCGTCTCGCCCTGCGGCTGCGCAGGCGGCGCGACGTTGCGCGTCTGCGCGAACGCGGGCAGGTTGAGAGCGAGACTTAGAACTAAGAGACACGAAG
>JAIVGV010000149.1 GCA_020201365.1 Acidobacteriota bacterium | reverse complement strand
CTTTCACCGACGCCTCGATCCTCTCGACGATGGTTGACGGCGTGATGCTCGTCGTCCACGGCGGCAGATCGTCGCGCGCGGTCGTCCGCCGCGCCACGCAGCAACTCCTGGACGTCGGCGCGCACATCTTCGGCATCGTCCTCAACAACGTGAAGCAGGACTCGCCCGACTACTACTACTACGTCGGCTACTACTCCAGCTACTACGGCAACGACGCCAACGGCGACGGCAGCGAGGAGTCGGACGAGACGCTCGCCCACACGGCGAAATAAAGTCCGGAGTCTGGGGCTAGGGGTCTGGAGTCAAAGGCAAAAGTCTTGGCTGCCGACTCCCAGACTCTCGGACTCCGGACTCCAGACTCTCTATGCCCGGTCAGTTCTGCGTCATCACCGACGACGTGCGGCTCGGTCGCGACGTCCGCATCTACAACTTCGTCAACCTCTACGGCTGCACGATCGGCGACGAGACGCGCGTCGGCACGTTCGTCGAAATCCAGAAGGGCGCGCGCGTCGGGGCGCGCTGCAAAATCTCCAGCCACACCTTCATCTGCGAGGGCGTCGAGATCGAGGACGAGGTCTTCGTCGGCCACGGCGTCCAGTTCATCAACGACCGCCGCCCCCGCGCCACCAACCCCGACGGCACGCCGCAGAGCGAATCCGACTGGACGCTCGAACGCACGGTCGTCCGGCGCGGCGCGTCCATCGGCACGGGCGCCGTCATCCTCGGCGGCGTCGAGATCGGCGAGCGCGCCACGGTCGGCGCGGGCGCCGTCGTCACCAAGAGCGTCCCCGCGGGCGCCACGGTGGTCGGCAACCCCGCGAGGGTAATGCGGAATGCGGATTGCGGGTTGCGGGTCGGAGGACGCGAACCGGAATCTTGAATTTGATTCTCCCAGCGTCGTTCTCTAATCCGCAATCCGATATCCGCAATCCGCAATATGAAAGTTCCGTTTGTTGATCTCCAAGCGCAGTACCGCTCGATCAAGGCGGAGATAGACGCGGCGATTGCGCGCGTCGTCGAGAGTTCGGCGTTCGTGCTGGGGCGCGAGGTCGAGGCGTTCGAGGCGGAGTTCGCCTCTTACGTCGGCGCGCGCCACTGCGTCGGCGTCTCTAACGGCACGGACGCTTTGCAGCTCGCCTTGCAGGCGTGCGGCGTCTCACGAGGCGACGAGGTCGTCGTCCCCGCCAACACCTTCTTCGCCACCGCCGAAGCCGTCTCGACCGCGAACGCCCGACCCGTCTTCGTTGACGCCGACGCGCTCTCCTACACGATTGACGTCTCGAAGATCGAAGCCGCGATCACGGAGCGCACGCGCGCGATCATCCCCGTCCACCTCTACGGTCAGCCAGCCGATCTCGATCCTATTTTCGGGATCGCCGCGCGCCATAACCTGCTCGTCATCGAGGACGCGGCGCAGGCGCACGGCGCGCGGTACAAGGGGCGGCGCGTCGGCGCGCTCGCCCGCGCGGGCTGCTTCAGCTTCTACCCCGGCAAGAACCTCGGCGCATACGGCGAGGGCGGCGCGGTCGTGACGGACGATGAAGAGGTGGCGCGCCGACTCCGGCTGCTGCGCGATCACGGCTCGCCGCGCAAGTACGAGCACGAGATCGTCGGCTACAACTCGCGCCTCGAAGGCTTGCAGGGCGCGGTCTTGCGCGCCAAGCTCAAACACCTCGACGCGTGGAACGACCTGCGCCGCGCGCACGCCGCGCGCTACAACGAGCTGCTCGCCGCGCACGCCGACGCGGTGCGCCTGTCGCTCCCGCGCGAGACGGCCGGCGCGCGCCACGTCTATCACCTCTACGTCGTCGAGTCGGACGAGCGCGACGCGCTGCAACGGCACCTCGGCGCGGCGGGCGTGCAGACGGGCATCCATTATCCGATCCCCGTCCACTTGCAGCCCGCCTACGCCTCGCTCGGTCACAAGCCCGGCGACTTCCCCGTCTCGGAGCGGCAGGCGCGCCGCGTCCTCTCGCTCCCGATGTTCGCGGAGCTGACCGGCGAGCAGATCGCCCGCGTCGCCGAAAGCGTCTCCGAGTTCGTCGCGCGCGCGCAGTCGTCCGCCGCGCCCGCCTGAGTTAGTCGCCCGCGCCCGCAGTCTTCGCCTTACCTGTCTCGCGCCCGCGCGTTTTGCCGAACCGCCGCGCGTGCTGCATAATCGCGCTTCCCTCTGGCGCGCCGGATCGCTTCCGGCTGCTCGCTGACCATTGATTACTGCTTACTGCTTACTGCTCACTGACGACTAGCTTCATGATCTCCGTCGGCGTCATCGGCTGCGGCTACTGGGGTCCGAACCTCATACGCAACTTCGTCGAGAACGAGGCGGCGCGCCTCGCCTGGGTCTGCGACACGGACGAGCGCCGCCTCGCCGAGATCGGTCGCCGCTACCCTTCCGCGCGCGCCACGCCCGACTACCGGCAGGTCCTCGCCGACCCGGCGCTCGACGCCGTCGCCATCGTCACGCCCGTCGCCACGCACCACCAGTTCGCGAGGGACGCGCTCGCGGCGAACAAGCACGTCCTCATCGAGAAGCCCCTGACGACGAAGGCGTGCGAGGCGCAGGAGCTGATCTCGCTCGCCGCAGACCGACGCCTCACGCTGATGGTGGATCACACCTTCGTCTATACGGGCGCGGTCAGGAAGATCAAAGAGATCGTCGAGAGCGGCGAGATCGGCGACCTCCTCTACTTCGACTCGGTGCGCGTCAACCTCGGACTCTTCCAGCGCGACATCAACGTCGTCTGGGACCTGGCGCCGCACGATCTCTCGATCATGGACTACCTCATCGAGCGCGAGCCCGTGGGCGTCTCGGCGATCGGGAGCTGCCACGTCGAGCCCGGCATCGAGAACATCGCCTACGTCATGCTCCACTTCGCCGACGACTTCATCGCGCACTTCCACTTCAACTGGCTCTCGCCCGTCAAAATCCGCCGCACGCTCATCGCGGGCACGAAGAAGATGATCGTCTATGACGACATCGAGCCGACCGAGAAGGTGCGCGTTTACGACAAGGGCGTGGACACGCGCGGCGCGCGCGACCGGGGCGACCGCGAAGACGACTACCGCACGCTCATCAGCTACCGCACCGGCGACGTCTGGGCTCCCCAGATCGACCCGACCGAGGCGCTCCACTACGTCTGCCAAAATTTTCTCGCCGCGATCCGCGGCGACGCGCGCCCCGTCACAGACGGCGCCGCGGGCTTGCGCGTCGTCCGGCTGCTGGAAGCCGCGCAGGAGTCAATCAAAGAGGGCGGGCGGCTGATCGCACTCTGACGACTGCTCGGACTGTGACGGGCGTTCCGCCCGAATGTGATCGAACCGCCGAGGAGATGACGACACCTTCGCCGACGATGCGAGTCCCGCTGCTCGACCTGCGACCGCAGCACGAGGCGCTGCGCGAAGAGCTGCGCGCCGCCCTTGATCGCGTGCTCTCGACGCAGCGCTTCGTCCTCGGCGAAGAGGGGCGCGCGTTGGAGTCCGAGATCGCGCGCTACTCGAACGCGAAGCACGCCGTCGGCTGCGCGTCGGGCACGGACGCGCTGCTGCTCGCCTTCATGGCGCTCGGCGTCGGCGCGGGCGACGAAGTTATCACGACGCCCTTCAGCTTCTTCGCCACCGCGAGCGGCATCTCGCGCACGGGCGCGCGCCCCGTCTTCGCCGACATCGAGCCGCGCACCTACAACATCGATCCCGCCAAGCTCGAAGCCGCGATCACCGAGCGCACGCGCGCTCTTCTGCCCGTCCACCTCTACGGTCAGTGCGCCGACATGGACGCGATCAAAAAGATCGCCGCGCGTCATAATCTAATCGTCGTCGAAGACGCCGCGCAGGCAATCGGCGCGGAGGACAAGGGTCGCCGCGCGGGCTCGATGGGCAGAGTCGGCTGCTTCAGCTTCTACCCGACGAAGAACCTCGGCGCGGCGGGCGACGCCGGGCTGCTCACGACCGACGACGACGAACTCGCCGCGCGCCTGCGTCGCCTTCGAGTGCACGGCGGCGAGACCGAGTACCTGCACCGAGAGGTCGGCATCAACAGCCGGCTCGACGAGTTGCAAGCCGCCGTCTTGCGCGTCAAGCTCCCGCACCTCGACGGCTGGTCGAACGCGCGGCGCGAGCGCGCCGAGACCTACTCGCTGCTTTTGACCAACGCCAAGCTCCCGTTCGATCTCCGCGTCCCCTTCATACGCAAGCGCGCGCGCCACATCTTCCACCAGTACGTCGTGCGCGTCGCCGCGGGCTTGCGCGATCCGTTGATGGAGCATCTGAAACGCCACGGCGTCGGGACGAAGGTTTACTACCCCGTGCCGCTCCACCTGCAAGAGTGCTTCCGCCCGCTCGGCTACAAGGAAGGCGACTTCCCCGAATCGGAGCGCGCCGCCCGCGAGACCTTCGCGCTCCCGCTCTACCCGGAACTCTCGCTCGAACAGCAGCGGTACGTCGTCGAGACGATCAAGGGCTTCCAGCCTTGATCCACATCAGCGCGCGCGCGGCGCGTGCTATACTCCCGCCGCGCGAGAAGGCAGTCGCCACGCTTCGCCTGTCTCCCGACGATCAGATCAACTCAGTCCCATTAGTTTTATGAGTCCCCTCAAGACAAGCAGCGCCGCCGATCCGCTCGTCGGAACCGTCAAAGGTCCCGGCGAGCGACCGCACGAGTTCCTCTTCATCACGACCGACAACCGGCGCGCGCGCACGGGCGAGTTCGTCTATTACACGGCGCGCGACGGCGAGGAGGAGCGGCGCATCCTCGGCAACGTCACCGCGCGCAGGCTCGTCCGCAACCTGCCCGACGCGTTCCTGTCTGACCCCGAAACCCCGCCGGGGGTTGTCTCCTCGCTCATCGGGCTCGACGGCGAGGGCTGCGAACTCTACGAGCGCACGTCGGGAGTCTCTTGACGCGCGAGGCGGGCGAGGTGCCCGTCGTGCTCTCGGTGAAAGATGTCGTCTCCACACACCTCGCCATCCTCGCTTCGACGGGCGCGGGCAAGTCTTACACGGCGGGCGTGCTCGTCGAGGAGCTGATGTCGCCGCACAACCGCGCCTCCGTGCTCGTCGTCGATCCGCACGGCGAGTACGGCACTCTCTCGTCGCTCGAAACCGACGCGCGCTTCGCCGACGGCAACTACCGACCCGAGGTCAAAGTCTTCACGCCCGAACGCATCCGCGTGCGCTTCTCTTCGCTCACCGAAGCCGACATCAAGTACCTGCTCCCCGAAGGCACGTCGGACAAGATGCTGCACTACCTGTCGCAGGCTTACCGGAAGCTGCGCGCGAGCGTGCGCGGCGAGAACGAGACCTACGCCTACCACGATCTGCGCGACGCCGTGACCGCGGAGAAGTACGGCGACGAGGACGGGCGCGGCGCTTCGGGCAGCAGCAACGTCGGCTCGATTGACGCGCTGCTCTGGCGGCTCGATTCGCGCTTCGACAACACGCACCGCCCCGACGCGCTCTTCCACGACCGCGAGCACATCCCCTTGCAAGACATCTTCGTGCCCGGTCGCTGCACCGTGCTCCAACTCTCCGACATCGAGCAGAACGAGCAGCAGGTGATCGTCGCCACGCTGCTGCGCCGCGTGAACAAGGCGCGCATGGCGACCGTGCGCGGCGAGTCAACGTCGGGCGAAAACTTCTTGCCGTACCCGGTCTTCACGCTCGTCGAGGAGGCGCACCGCTTCGCTCCCGCCGGCGCGACCGTCGTCTCGACGAACATCCTGAAGCAGATACTCTCCGAGGGGCGCAAGTTCGGCGTCGGCGTCGGGTTGATTACGCAGCGACCGGGCAAGCTCGATCAGGACGTGCTCTCGCAGTGCATGACGCAAGTAATCATGCGCATCGTCAACCCCGTGGATCAGGACACGGTGGCGAAGTCGGTCGAGGGCGCGGGTCGCCAGCTGCTGCAAGAGCTTCCCGCGCTCACGAAAGGTCAGGCTGTGATCTCCGGCGTCGGCGTGAACACGCCCGTCATGTGCCGCGTGCGCGAGCGTTGCACCCGGCACGGCGGCGAGACCTTCGACGCGCCTTCGGAGTGGGCTTCCTGGCACGGCGAAGCCGCGCAAGAGCGGCGCGCGCAGGACGAGGCTGTGCTCGTCAAGCCCTCGGCGAAGAAGGTCGAGAAGTTCCGCGGCGTCGAGCTCTAGCGGCGTCGAGCCGCGGTCGTCCTTTCAGTTCTCAAGCCTTGGGTCGGATCGTCACCGACCCGCAGCTCGTTACCCCTCGCCGCGCACGCGCGACGGCGCGCCGCCAGACTCAAACAAAGGAGGGAGGTTCACGATGAGTGTCGAAGCTCGTTGGCATCGCCTGCGCGCGTCCGCGAGGATCGCGTGCGCTTGCGTGTTCGTCGCGGCGTGCGCGCTGGCGGCGTCGGCGCAGACGGGGCAGCTCGCCGGCAGCGTCAAGCTGCAGAGCGCCGACGGGACGCAGGCGCCCGTCGCGGGCGCCTCCGTTGCCGTTTACCGCACGGACATCAGGCAGAAGTTTGAGACGCGGACGGACAAGTCCGGCAGGTTCATGTTCGCGGCGCTGCCCTTCGTCGGGACTTACACCGTCGCCGTCAGCGCGCCCGGAGCCGAGCCCGCCTTTCGCGTCGGCGTGAGAGCCGGGCGGGACATCGCCTACGATTTCGTGCTCACGCCGGGAGACGGCAGGCAACTCACCGAGGAAGAGGTGCGGGCGAAAGGCTCGTCGCCCGGCGCGCCCGCCGCCGCGCCAGCAGAGTCCGAGGCGGACAGGCAGCGGCGCGCGGAGTTGGAGCGGAAGACAGCCGAGGTCGAGGAGCAGAACAAGAAGATCGTCGCCGACAATGAGACCGTCCAGCGCGCCTTCGACGCGGGCAACGCGGCGCTCACAGCCGCCTCGTCGCTCGCGGGCGCGGCGCGCGTCGCGAAGTACGACGAGGCGGTCGCGCGCTACGACGAGGGGCTTCGGGCGCGACCCGACGAGCCCGCCCTGCTCACGAACAAGTCCGTCGCGCTCAGGGCGCGCGGCGCCGAGCGCTACAACGCCGCCGTCAAGCTCGGCGGCGACGACGCGGCGAAGGAAGCCGGGCTCGAAGTCGCCAAAAAGGATTTCCGCGCCGCCGCCGATCTCGCGTCGAAGGCGGTCGAGGCGATCAACGGTACGCCCGTGCCGCGGGACGCCGCCGGGCGCGCGGTTTGGGCGAACCTCCGCTACAGCGCGCTCGCCGCGCGCGCGGAGGCTCTCCGGCTCGCCGCCACGAGGGCGGATCAGTCGCGCGGCGAGGAAGCCGCCAGGGCTTACCTTGAGCTGGCTGCCGCCGAGACCGATCCGGCGAAGCGACTCGCCGCGCGCCTCGGCGCGGGTCGCGTGCTCTACGAGGTCGGGCAGTGGGATCGCGCGGCGGAGGAGTTGCGCAAGGTGCTCGCCGACGATCCGTCGAACGTCGAAGCCAACCTCTACCTCGGCTTGGCGCTCTCGGGCTCGACCGACAAGGCGCGCATGAAGGAAGCCGCGATCTACCTCCAACGCTTCCTCGACGCCGCGCCGCCCACGCACCCGATGCGCGCGGACGCCAAAGCCATGCTCGAATACCTGAAGGCGCCGTGAGACGCGCGCGGGTGTTGACTAGCGGCGCGCGGCGGGCTTAATCTTCGTTCGCAAAACTCTTCGGGCGGTCGTGCCGGAGTCGGGTCAAGCACCTCGCACGCGCCTCCTTCCTTCTCCAGTCCGGTTCGCCTCGAAAGTTTGAACGCGCGCTGTCGCCCGACCGCCGCCGCGAGCCGTCCACCTCGAAAGGAGTACCTTCCATGTCCCCTGACGTGAAGTTTCGTCACGCGCTCTGCCGCCTCTCGCTCTTCGCAGTCGTCGCGCTCTCGCTCGTCGCCGCCACAGCCCGCGCGCAGGACGAGCCAAAGGAGTCGCCCTTCCGCGACTTCCGGGGCGTCTCGCTCGGCATGTTGGTGGCTGACGCGCGCGCCAAGCTCGGCACGCCCGCCGACAAGTCCGACGCGCTCGACCTCTACAACATCAACGACAAGGAGACCGTGCAGATCGCCTACGACGGCGGCAAAGTCTCCGCCATCGTCATCATGTTCATGAACCCGGCGGACGCGCTCGCGCCCAGGGCGGTCTTCGGCACAGACCTCGAAGCCAAGCCCGACGGCTCGATCTACAAGATGGTGCGCTACACGAAGGCGGGCTACTGGGTCTCCTACAGCCGCACGGCGGGCGACTCGCCGCTCGTCACCGTCATGATCCAGAAGATCAAGTAGCGCGGCGCGGACGCTGCGTCACGACAGGCAACACGAAGGCTCGGCGCCGACTCGTCGCACGGCGACGGTACGCGCGCGCGCGTCGAGCCGCGATGCGAAGAAGGATCGGGTGTGTTCCCGATCCTTCTCTTTTTTCTCCCCCTTTTTCACCCCCGCGCGTCGGAGTTGATTTTCCCCGCCGCTTAGCTCAAGATACTCCGGCACAAGCCCCCGAAAATTTTTGTCCGTCAGCGCGCCCCCTCTCCCCTGCGTTTAATCACAGCGCGCCCGACACGTGAGGATTCGATGGCAGAACAATCCGCCGCGCCCGCGCAGAACGACTACACGCGGCGCGTCGCAGAGGTCTTCAGCTCGCGGCGCGACGAGATACTCAACCTCTGGATCAAGGATCGCCTTGAGTCCGACGACTTCCGCGACGAGCTGATCTCCAAAAAGGAGCTGCGCCAGCAGTCGCGCCGCCTGCTGGAGCTGCTCGCGCAGGGCATCGCCGACTCCGGCGGCGGCGAGTTCGACGAGCCCGCGTTCGACGAGCTGCGCCGCTTCCTCAACGAAATCTCCCACCAGCGCGCGGTCAAGGGCTACACGCCGATGGAGAACGCGACCTACGTGAGCGCGCTCCGCAACACCGTGCGCCCGATGCTCGTCGAGGACTACGAGGGCGGCGATCCCAAGTTGCTCGCCGACGAGCTCGGCTACCTCGCCTCGCTCATAGACAAGATGGCGCTCGTCATGGTCGAGAACTTCATCCGCTCGCGCGAGGAGACTATTCGCCAGCAGCGCGCCGACATGATGGAGCTCTCGACGCCCGTCATCAAAGTCTGGGACAAAATCTTGACGCTCCCGATCATCGGCACGCTCGACTCGCGCCGCGCCCAACTGATGATGGAGGCTCTGCTGCAACGCATCGTCGAGACCGGCTCGACGGTCGCCATCCTCGACATCACGGGCGTGCGCACGATGGACACGCTCGTCGCCAACCACCTCATCAAGACCGTCACCGCCGCGCGGCTCATGGGCGCGCGCTGCATCCTGACGGGCGTCTCCCCGGCAATCGCGCAGACGATGGTGCAGCTCGGCATAGACC
>JAIVGV010000277.1 GCA_020201365.1 Acidobacteriota bacterium | reverse complement strand
GAACTCCTCCATGTTGCGGTTCTCCGTCCAGCGCACGTATGCGAGCGGGTAGTCGCGCCCGCGCCGCTCGTAGTCGTCGTCGTAGCTGCCGGGTCCGTAGGCGCGCGACATGAGGAGCCGAATCTCCTTCAGGTACATCTCCTGCCACGGGAAGCTCATCTCGACCGCGCCGACGACGACGATGCGCCCGCGATCCCGACACAACTCTAAAGCGAGGCGGCACGGCGCCGAAGACTTCGCCGCCGCCGCGACGACGACCACGTCCGCGCCGCGACCGTTCGTTGCTGAAGCGACGGCGTCGCGCGCGTTCTCCGTCGCGTGCTCCGCGCCGAGCGCGCGCGCGAGCGCGACGCGCTCCTGTCTCAGGTCGGTCGCGACGACGACGCCGCCTTGCAGGCGCGCGAGCTGCGCGACGAGCTGACCGACGAGACCGAGCCCGACGACGACGACCGTCTCGCCGAGCGCGATCTCGGCGATGCGCACGGCGTTCATCGCGATGCTGCCGAGCGTGGCGAAGCAGGCGTGCTCGAACGGAACCGCGCCGGGCACGCGCGCGACGAGGTTGCGCCCGGCGAGGATCGTCTCGCCGTGACCAGTCCCTTCGCCGCCGTAGGCGACGCGGGCGCCGATCTCAAGATCGCGCACGGTCTCGTGCTTCTCGACAACTATCCCAGCGCCCGAGTAGCCGAGCACGGCGTACTCGCTGAACTTGGCGCGCACCTCCGAGAGCGTGCGCAACGGTCCCGCCTGCCGCATCACGTCGAGCACCTTGCGGACGTGCGAGGGGTTGCCGGCGACCTCTTTCGCGAGGCTCTCGGTGTGGATGCTCGCGGTCTCTGTGCCGCTGCTGATGAGCGAGTAGTGCGGGCGGACGAGGACGTGGTGCGGCGCGGCGACGGGGTCGGGCACCTCGTCAACGATGATCTCTTTGAGACCTTTGCGGATGACCTGTTTCATCTTCCCGGGCGCGCGCGCGGGTCGGCTCGCCGGACGGTCGCGGACTTCAAAGTTGTTCGTCGGAGATTGTCGAGGCGGGTCGCGCATCGGCACTATCGCGCGACGCGCCCGCACGAAGATTAACATCGCACGGGCGTCGGCGGGTTGTCAAAAATAGAAGGATGGAGGATGAGGGATGAAAGTGTGATCAATCACGCCGGGCGATCAGTGTTCATCCTTCATCCTTCATCCTTGCAGCTCGCGCCGTCGGGAGTTCAGCGCACGATGACGGACGCGGCGTTGCTGCGCTGACCGCTGACGATGATCGTGAGATCGACCTGCCCCGCGCCCATCAGGAAGGGCGGGAGGACGACGTTGACTTGATCGACGCCCGACGCGCCGCTCTGCGCCGCGCCCGCGTACTCGACCTGCAACTGATAGACGGTGTTGTTCTGCAAATGCGCCTCGACCGTGACCGACTCGGCGAGGTTCGCGCCCGCGCCCGCCACGTCGTTCGTCGCGTTAGAGTTCGGCGCGCCGCGCAAGCCCGTCGCGAAGATCATCAGGCGCGTGTGCTTGTCGGCGGAGAAGTTGCCCTGCGTCCAGACGTCGAACGAGCCGCCGGAGAAGGTCGCGGCGTTCAAGACGAGCGCGCCGCCCGCGCCCGATCCGTCCGACGTGAAGATGCCGGGCGCGACCGGAGAGATCGTGACCGTGCCGCGCGAGACGTAGCCCTGTTGCAGCGTGACGATCACTTCGGCGTCGCCCGCCGGCAGTCCCGCGGGCGCGACGAAGCCGACGCGCGACGGCGAGACGGAGAGAATCTGCGCGGCGCGCCCGCCGACCGTGACGCTCACGCCCGCGAGCTCGAACGGAGGGCGATTCGCGTCGTCGAACGTCGCCACGGCAGTCTGCAAGGCGAGCGGGCTCTGGTCGGGATCGCCCGTGATGACGCCGAGGCTTTCGGGCGCGAGCGCGGGCGCGAGGCTCGCCGAAGAGGCGGTCGCCGCCGCGCCGATGACGTTCGTGCGCGTGACGGACGCGGGGTTCGCGCCCGCGACGGTCTCGCCGCTCGCGTTGCCGCTCATCAAGTCGCGCGTGAGCGCGAGCTGCACGGAGACGATCTGAAGTCGGCTCTGCACGCCGCCCGATGCGCCCTCAGCCGAGGCGAGCGCCGATGAAGCGCGCGCGAAGTAGAGCGCGGCGCGCAAGGACGTATCAATCTGCGCGGCGCTCGCGAAGCGGCTCGACTCGCCCGTGAAGACCGTGTACGCCTGCTCGACCGACGCGACGAGCGGACTGATCTGCTGCGCGCCGCTCGAAGGATCGTTCGAGAGGCTGGCGGCGAGCGTCTGCGCCTGCGCGACGAGCGTGAGCGAGACGGGCGAGCCGGGAGTCGGCGTCGGCGTCGGGTTGGGAGTCGGTGTCGGAGAAGGAGTGGGCGTCGCGGTCGGCGTCGGCGTCGGCGTCGGCGAGGGCGCGATGCCCATCGCGGCGTTGATCGCGTCAACGTCGCAGCCGAGGTCTGTGCCGTCGGTCGCGGCGTGCTTATAGGGCGAGGAGGACGCGAGGTGATAGTCGCCGCCCGCGAAGTTGACGAAGCCCGCGTCGTTCAAAGTCGCGGGGAAGAAGTTGCCCGCCGGATAGACGAGTTCGGTGTTCCACGGCGCGTTGAACTCTTTGGCGACGGCGTTGCTCGTGAAGACGCCGCCGGGCAGGTATTTGGTGAGCGCGGTGTTGCCGTAGCCGGCGCCGCTGCCGAAGACGCCGTAGTCGTTGTGACGCGCGATGTTGTTCGCGATCCGCACGTTCGTGCTCGGGTCGCCGTCCAGGAGGATCATCGATCCGGTTTGCAGCACCGTGTTGTGGTCAATGGTCACGGTGTCGGAGCCGGTGAGGATTTGGGCGAACGCGCCGTTGCCACCCCACTGCCCGCCCACGTCCTCGAACAGGTTGTTGTAAACGCGGACGCGGCGCAGGCGGTTTTCCGTCGGCGCTGGCTGGTAGAGGTAATCTTCGCCCAGAAAATTGAGCCCCGCCGAGATGTGGCGCACGACGTTGTTCGTGAACGTCACGTCCTCGACCACAGCCCACGCGCCGCTGTCGTTCGGGCGCGGCGTGAAGAGGATGGAGAACCCTGACTGCGCGTCGGGCCAGTTACCTTCCATCACGTTGCCGTCAATGGTGACGCGCCGTGCGTGCTTGAGTTCGAGCAGGTTCTTGACCGTCCAGACGCCGCGCCACTCCGGCGGCTTGCGGAGGTAGTTGCGCAGGATGCGTATGTCGGTCGGCGTCTGGTTCGGTACGCACGCCATGGCGCCGCCGAAGATGACGTTCTCGCCCGCGCCTTCCAGATAGTTGTTGATGATGTTGTAGGGGCCGGGTCCGTTCCAGCCCGCGACCGCCTGCGCCTCCTGACCGTGGACGTGGAACTCGGAGACGTAGCTGTTGGTGATGTCGGTCGAGCCGCTTTGCAGAGAGATGCCGCGCTTGAGATCGCCCGTGTCGCCGTGGACGTAGCAGCGGTCGAGCTGAAAGTGGTGCGGCACGCTCGCGGCGGTGTTCTGCGCGGGGCTGCCGTCGCCAAGCTTGACGAGATCGTAAACGATGGAGTCGGGCGACGTGCGCGCGAACTCGACGGCGACGAAGCGGTAGTGGTGCGCGCCGGGCTCGGTCTGCACGGCGGCTTCGGCGTGGCCGGGCGAGAGCAGCTTGGCGAGCACGGGCGCGTAGTCGGGGGTGACGCGCACGCCCGCGGCTGGCAACTGAGAGTCGGGCGCGTTGGTGCGGATCGTGATCCAGTCGGCGTCGGTGTTCGTGCCCTGCTTGTTGCGCAGCGTGAAGGGACCGACGTAGCTCGCGCCCGCGTCGAGCAGGATCGTGTCGCCGGGCTGCGCGGCGTCAAGCACCGCCTGAAGGCTCGCGCCCGCGGGCACCGTGATCGTCGCGGCGCGCGCCGCGCCGTGCGCGCAGGCGAGGAGCGCGAAGAGTACGACGAGCGTGCGTGTGAGTCTGCTGAGACGGAAGGAAGATGCTTGCGAGGGGCGGAACGACCGCGTGTTAACCATTGTTCTTGCCTCTTCGGTAGCCGGACGATCTCGCCTTGACGGGGTGGGCGAGACTCCTGGGCTTTGCGGACCCGCATCGCTGCGGGGGTGCCTTTAGTCGGTGGCGGCTGCGGCGCGCGGGAGAAGCGTGCGCGTGACGAAGCTCAAGGAGTCTTCGCGTACAGCCTGTGCGAGTGTCGGCGACACTGAGACGGGCGAACCTTCAGGACGAAGGCGGAAGGATGACCGGCAAAGTCTCGTGTTTGATGGAAGGGGATTCGGAGGGAAAATCTATGAGCCGCGCGCTCGACGCCGATGGGGTCGGGCGTGGGTCGCGTGCGGACTCTTACTGCCGTGACTAGCGGGCGAGTTCCTGTACCGACTCTGTAGGGCTGACGTTCGTGAGGAAAGGAACTCGAAAACCGTTCTCGCGGTGGCGCGTCTTCTGGCGCGCCGTCACGACGGTTCTAAAGTCGCGGCTTTCTCCGACTGCCTTCGGCAACCAGACTGTCTCGCGTGCGTCGGCGCGGATGATGCGTCACGCCTTCGACGGAGACTCACGGCTTTGCGTCCCTGCCTCGCGGCAGGTTTGCCCTTATCGTGTACAATCGTCGCCTTGCGAAAGATCACGTCGCTTGCTACGAACGGCGTCGCAAGCAACTGCCACAAGTATTTAACCGTTCCGCCGATTGTTTGTCAATAGGTCTCTCCGTTAAACTCTTTAATCGGTCAGACTGCCCGGAAGCGCATCCGCTCACACCCCTATTTTGTGAAAATTGCTGAGGTTTTTTGCAGTTTTCGGAAGGCGACTCACGCGAGTTGTGCGTCCCAAACGCGCAGCCAAGTTTCGAGTATGAGGAGCAGCCACACGCGGTGTCTCGCGTCGCCGATTCCCTGCCGCGCGTCTTCGACGGTGCGGCTCACGGCTTCGCGGTCGAACGCGCGCGCGAGTCGGCTCTCCGCGCCGAGCAGCGTGTCGCGCGCCCACGAGTCGAGCCCCTCGCGCAGCCAGCGGTAGGCGGGGACGGGGAAACCTTTTTTCGGGCGCGTGAGGATTTCGCGCGGCAGACGAGTCGCGCAGAAGCGGCGCAGCACGCTCTTCGTCGTGTAGAGGCCGGAACGCTCGCGCCTGACCTTCACGCGGTTCGGCTGTCGGTTCGCCCACTCGACCAAGCGGAAGTCCAGAAACGGCGTGCGCGCTTCGAGCGAGGTCGCCATCGTCATCTTGTCAGCCTTCATCAACAGGTCTTCGACGAGCCAGGACTTCTGATAGACGGCGAGCAACTGTTGCAGCGGATCGTTTGATCGCGCCGCCGCGTACTGCGCTTCGAGGATGCGATCCGAATCCGCGTGCGACTCGCCCCGCCACAAGTTCTCTTTCTCACCCTGATCGAAGTAGCGCGTCATGTGCGGCAGCGCGCGCCTGTTCCACTCGGCGAGCGGCACGCCCGCGAGCTTCTCGAACTTCTGACCGACGCCGCGCGCCCGACCGATCTTCGAGAGCACCGCGCCCGACGCGAGCACCGCGCGCGGCACGCGCCCCTGAATCGCCCGCACGCGATCCCACTCGCGCTCCATCTGATCCAGGTTGTAGCCCGCCAGAATCTCGTCGCTCCCCTCGCCGGAGAGCACGACCTTCACGTCACGCCGCGCGAGCCGCGAGACGGCGAGCAGCGGCACGAGCGTGAGATCGGCTAACGGCTCGTCAGCCGCGCGCACGACTTCCGGCAGTTCGTCGAGAAACTGCTTTTGATTAACGACGACTTCATGATGCCGCGCGCCGACGTGCTCGGCGACGCGCCGCGCGAAGGGCAGCTCATCGTCGTCGCCGCCGTCGTCGAAGCCGACCGAGAAGGTGTGAAAGTTCTGGTGCCCCTGCTCGACCGCCGCCGCCGCGATCGCGCTCGAATCCAAACCGCCGCTCAGGAAAACTCCCACCGGCACGTCCGACGCGACGAGCCGCAGATTCACCGCGTCCTCGAACAGCGCGGCGAACTCGCGCTCCACTTCCGCGTCGTCGCGCGGCTCGCGCTCGTCCGCCACGACATCGCTCTCCCAGTAGCGGACGACCTGCGGCTCGCCGCCGCGCCCGAAGCGCAGCAGGTGTCCGGGCGGGAGTTTGCGCACGTCCTCCCAGACCGTTTCGGGCTCCGGCACGTAGCGGAACGTCAGGTAGTCCCACACGGCTTGCCGATTCACGCGCCGCGCGACGAGCCCGGACGCGAGCAGCGCCTTGATCTCCGAGGCGAAGAGAAAATTTTTCCCGTCCCAAAAGTAGTAGAGCGGCTTGACGCCCATCCGGTCGCGCACGAGCGTCAACTTTTTCGCGCGCGCGTCCCACGCGGCGACGGCGAACATGCCGTTCCAGGTGTGTATGCCCGCTTCGCCGTCCTCGACGAGAGTCCGCAGCACAACTTCCGTATCGCTGCGCGTCGCCCAGCCCGTGACGCCGCGCGCTTCGAGTCGTTCGCGCAAAGCGCGGTAGTTGTAGATCTCGCCGTTGAAGACGACGCCCGTCCGCGTCGGCTCGTCCCACATCGGCTGGTGACCGCCCGCGAGGTCTATGATCGAGAGGCGGCGCATCCCGAACGCGAAGCCGTCGTCCGCCCACTCGCCGCCCTCGTCAGGTCCGCGGTGGAAGATCGACTCGTTCATGCGCCGCACGACCGCAGACGCCTCCGCGCGCGGCAGCTCACCGACTATTCCGACAATCCCGCACATCTTTCGATTTCTGTTGCCGACTCTAACGCCGACCGCTGCGACGAACCCGCACCCGCGCGGCTTCTGGAACGACGCGCGACGACCCGCGCCGCTTCTGACGAACATACCACATCGCGGCGCGATGACGCGCGACGAATGTTCTTGACAGCCGACGCGCGCCTGCGCTTTGCTTGCGCGATGCGGTCGAACAGCGTCGCGCCGACGGATCGAGACTCGGCGACAAAACTGCTGGCGGTCTCGTTCGCCTTCCCGCCGCTCGCCTACCCGCGCTCGATTCAGGTCGCGCGCCTGCTCAAGTACGTCCCGTTCAGCACCGTCCTCGTCTGCGCCGACGAGCGCGCCGCGCGCAAAGATGCGACGTTAGAGCCTGACGCCGCCGCGCGCCTCGAAGCGATCTTGCGCGTCCCCTTCTCCATCTCTCTCGCGCGCGCATACGCCAACGCCGCCGCGCATCGCTTCAGCCGCGCGCTGTGGAATCGCTGGAATCGCCGACCCGATCAGTACGTCGCATGGAAGCGCGACGCGCTGCGGGCGGTCGAGCATTACGCGCGCGCGAATCAGTACGCGCCCGACGCAATCGTATCTTTCAGCCAACCGACGACCGATCACCTCGTCGGTCTCGAGCTAAAAAAAATTTTCCGCGCGCCGTGGATCGCGCACTTCAGCGATCCGTGGGTTGACAATCCCTTCCACTCGACCGACGCACGCACGCGCGACTTCAACCTCGCCGCCGAGCGCGCCGTCTGCGAGTCCGCCGACCGACTCATCTTCACCTCAGCCGAGACGGTCGAGCTCGTCATGTCGAAGTACCCGCGCGGCTGGCGCGCGAAGTCGCGCGTGCTCCCGCAGTGCTTCGACCCGCGACTCTACCCGCCGCCCGCCGCGCGCGAAGATGACGACGCGGCGAGAAGCGATGACGGACGGGCACGCCACGGCGGGGGAGCGCGCGCCGAGGATCACGAAGCGGCGCGCGAAGCTGTTAACGGGGCGGCGCGCGGCGACGAGGACGCGCGCATCGTCGTCCGCCACGTCGGAAATTTTTACGGCGCGCGCACGCCCGCGCCCCTGTTGGATTCGCTCGCGTTGCTCACCGCGACCGACGAATCGTCGCTGCGCGGCGTGACGTTCGCGCTCGTCGGCGTCACCGATCCGTCGCTCGTCGCGCGCGCGGGCGTCGGCGATCTGCGCGCGGGTCTCGTCGTGACGACTCCGCCCGTCGGCTACCGCGAGAGTCTGCGCCTGATGGCGGAGGCGGACGGGCTGCTCATCATCGACGCGCCCGCCGACGTCTCGGTCTTCCTGCCCTCGAAGCTGATTGATTATCTCGGCGCGGCGCGACCCGTCTTCGGCTTCACGCCTCGCGGCGCGGCGCGCGCGCTCATCGAGGGTCTCGGCGGCTGGGCGGCTGACCCGGCGGACGCGCGCGCCGGAGCCGACGCGCTGAAAAATTTTCTCGAATACCTGCGCGCGCGATGCCGCGACCCGCGGCCGTGGGGCGACGCCGACGTGAGGCGCGAGTACGAGGCGACGCACTTGGCTGGGAAGTTTGAAGGGATCGTGCGCGAGTTGTTGTAGCGCACGGCGGCGGCGCGCGCGTCACACGACTTCGCGCCCCGCGAGGGGCGCAACATGGCTTGTCGCGTCGCCAAAAAATTTTTCAGCTCAACTCTTCGTCGCGGCTTCGAGTTGATCGAAGTCGCAGCCCGCGTCTCTGCCGTCGCTGGCTGAGCGCTTGTATTTCGAGTTGGGCTTCACGCGGTAGTCGCCCGCGTCCACGCCCGCGAGCACCTCTTTCAGGCTCGCGGGGAACTTGTTGCCGGGCGGATAGACCTGCTCGGTGTTCCAAGGCGCGTTGAACTCTCTGGCGATCACGTTGCCGGTGAAGACCGCGCCGGGCGCGTAAGTTTCGAGAGCGCGCGCGCCGTAGCCGACGCTGTTGCCGGTCACGCCGTAGTCGTTGTGCCGCGCCACGTTGTCGCGGAAGACGAAGCCGGTCGAAGGGTCGCCGTCGAGTTTGACGAGCGCCCAGCCGCGACTGAGGATCGTGTTGTGCTCGAAGGCGACCGAGTCCGCGCCGCTCAGAAGTTTCAGGAAGCAGCCGTCGCCGCCCCACGCCGTCAGGTCAACGTCCTCGAACAAGTTGTTCGAGACTTTCACGCGGTGCAGACGACGCTCGCGCGGGTTCGACGTGAACAACGAGTCCTCGCCGGAGATGTCGAACGCGGCGGCGACGTGGCGCACGACGTTGTTCGTGAACGTCACGTCGGAGACTTCAGCCCATGCGCCGGAGTCGTTCGGTCGCGGCGTGAAGAGGATCGCGTAGCCCTGCTGCGCGTCGAGCCAGCAGTGCTCGATCAAGTTGCCTTCGATGCGCACGCGCCGCGCGTTCTTGAGTTCGAGCGAGTTCTTGACGGTGTACACGCCGCGCCACGCCACGGGCTTGTCGAGGTGGTTGCGTAGAATCTCGATGCCGGTCGGGACGAGTCCGGGCACGGACGCAGCCGCGCCGCCGAAGATGACGTTCTCGCCCGCGCCTTCCAGATAGTTGTTGATGATGTTGTAGGGGCCGGGTCCGTTCCAGCCCGCGACCGCCTGCGCCTCCTGCCCCTTCACCTTGAAGCCCGCGACGTAGCTGTTCGTGATCTCCGTGTCCGCGCTCTGCAAGGAGACGCCGCGCTTCGCCTCGCCCGCGTCCGCCGCGTGGACGTAGCAGCGATCAACCGTGATGTGGTGCGGGACTTTCGCGAGCGTGTCTTGCGCGCTGCTCCCGTCGCCGAGCTTGACGAGATCGAAGACGACCGTCGCGGCGTCGGGCTGCGCGATCTCCAGACCGACGAGACGCCAGTGGTGCGCGCCCGGCGCGGTCTGCAAAGCCGCCGCGCCGCGACCCGGAGCCAGCAGCTTCGGCATGAGCGGCGCGTCCGCGGGCGAGACGCGCGCGCCCTCGCGCAACTCCCCGGCGCGCGAAGAGCGGACGGTGATGAACTCGTCGCCCTCCTTCTTCGGCAGCGTGAACGTGCCCTTGAAGGTCGCGCCCGCTTCGAGGACGAGCGTTTCGCCAGCGCGCGCGGAATCTAACGCGCGCTGCAAGTCGCCGCCCGCGCGCACGACGATCTCGCCGCGCACGCCCGCGTCGGTCGCGCGCCGCGGTCGCGTCATCTGCGCGAACGCCACGATCAGGCACGCGCCGAGCGCGGCGACCGAGAGCGCGACTGCGAGAACCCTCTTAGACCTCATGATGAGAACTTCAGGAGCCCGTCTTCTCGAACACGAACTCGTTGCAGCCCAAGCCCACTCCGCCGCAGTGGAGCTTGTTGAGCGCGAAGCCGCGCGCGCGGTAGAAGTCGAAAATCTGGTCGGGCGTGGCGACCTCGTAGGGGTAGCCGCCCACCCAGTCAACGATGTCGCGCCACTTGCTCATCCCGCGATTCCCGCGCTCGTAAGCGCGCCACGTGCGCGCGTACTCGCCCGGCTTCAGACGCACGATAGAGCGCGCCAACGCCTTCGCCTCTTCGGGCGCGGAGACGAGCGCGGCGTAAGGCGCGCGCAAAAGTTTCGGCAGGCGGTTGTAAGTCTTTTTGATCCACTTCCAGCGCGCCGCCTGCGTGCCCGTGTCGTTGTAGATGGCGACGAAGAGCTTGCCGCCCGGCGCGACCGGCACGGCGGCGTTCGCCAGCGCGCGCCACATCTCGCCCGTGTGGTGCAGCACGCCCCACGAATAGACGACATCGAATAGCCCGAGCGACTTCACAAAATTCTCGTCGAGCGCCGAGCCCTCCCCGACCTTCCAGTGGTCGTCTTCCGGGAAATAGCGCCGGCGCAGCTCGCGCGTGCACGCGACCGACTGCGGATCGTAGTCGAACGAGCGGACGCGCGCACCAAGCCTGCGCGCCGCGAGGCTGAACAAGCCGCTCCCCGATCCGATGTCGAGGAAACTCTTCCCCGCGAGGCTTTCGACTTCGAGCATCCGCCGCAAGGAGTCTTCCGCCTCCGCGATGCGCCGCTCGTCCAAGAGCGCGAGGAAGCGGCGCCAGTTCTCGCCGAACGTGAACCGCGCGCCGCCCGCCACCTCCTCGGCGTGCGAACTCATCTCGATCCGCGTCTCTGAATTTTCGGCAACCATATTTTCGCTCAGTAGTGCGCGCGGTAGTAAACGAGCTTCGCGTACTCGCCCGCGACCTCGCGCCAGCCGCGCGCGGTGAGCCACCACAGGTACGGCGCGGGCGACTCTTCGCCCGGCGCGGCGTCCACGCCGACCGCGACGCCGCTTCCGGCGAACGCCTTTTGCAAAGCCCAGAGAGCGCGCCGCGAGTGGTAGCCGGAAGTGACGACGATGAGCGAGCGCAAGCCGCGCGACTCGGCGTCGCGTCGCAGAAGCTGCGCCTCGCTGTAAGTGCCGAGCGCGTAGCCCGGCACGAACTCGACGGACGCGGCGGGCACGCCGCGCCCCTGCAACTCCCTCGCCGCGATCTCGACGAACGGCACGTTGCGCTGCTCCGCGCTCGACCAGCCGCCGAGCTCTCCGTCGTTCGTCAAGAGCACGCGCGCCGCGCGCCCCTCCCGATAAATCTCGGCGGCGTGGTGCGTGCGCTCAAGGTAAGCCGCCGATCCAGCCATCACCGCCACCGCGTCCGCGCGACCGAGATCGGGCGAGACGACGAGCGCGCGCGCCGCCGCCCACGCGACGAGCGACCACGCGACGAGAGCGACGAGAGCGACCCGCACGGCGCGCACGAACTTGCGCCTCGCGCCGCGACGCACGTCGCCTTCCCGCCTCTCGCCCTCGTCTCCGATCCGCAATCCGAAATCCGCATTCCGCAATCGTCACGTCCGCACTCCGCATTCGCGCCGCCGACGTTTCGCAAACGTCGCTTCACCAGCAGATGCCTTCGTAGTTGCCGCCCGTCCGTTTGGTCTCGAAGAGGCGGACGAGATCGATTAAAGTCTGATCGCTTCGCAGCTTCCCCTCGACCTCGCGGAACTCCTCCGCCTTGTTGCCGACGACGACGACCTCCGCCGACTCCAACACCTCCTCGACGCTCGCGCGCATCAACTGCGAGATGTGCGGAATCTCGCGCTCGATGTACTCCTTGTTCGCGCCGAAGAGCCGCGCGAGCGAAACGTCGCGGTCGTAGATCGAGAGCTGCAAGCCCTTGCCGATGAGCGCCTCGATCAAGGCGACCATCGGCGACTCGCGCAGATCGTCCGTCCCCGCCTTGAAGCTGAAGCCCAAGACCCCGACGCGCTTCTTGCCCGTCCGCAAGACCATCTCGACCGCGCGCTCGACCTGCAAGCGGTTGCTCTGGAGCGCGGCGCGCAAGACGGGCACTTCAACGTCCAACTCCTTCGCCTTGTACTGCAACGCGCGCAAGTCCTTCGGCAGACACGAGCCGCCGAACGCGAAGCCGGGCTTCAGGTAGTAAGGCGACAGGTTCAGCTTCGTGTCGCGGCAGAAGACCTCCATCACCTCGTGGCTGTCAACCCCGAGCTCCTTGCAGACGTTCCCGATCTCGTTCGCGAACGAAACTTTCAGCGCGTGGAAACAGTTGCACGCATACTTCACCATCTCGGCGGACTTCACGGACGTGACGTAGAGCGGCGCGTCAATCTTGCTGTACAGACGACGCACCGAAGCGGCAACGTCCTCGTCGTCCGCGCCGATCAGCGTGAACGGCGGCGCGTAGAAGTCCTTGAGCGAAGTTCCCTCGCGCAAAAACTCCGGGTTGATGCAGACGCCGATCCCTTCACCAACCTTCTTGCCCGAGTAAACTTCGAGCGCGGGCACGACGACCGACTCAATCGTGCCCGGCAGCATCGTGCTGCGTATGACGACGACGTGCGGAGCGGTCTTCGTCTCCAACGCCGCGCCGATCTCCTTGCAGACGCGCTTGACGTAGGAGAGATCGAGCGAGCCGTTCGCGTTCGAAGGCGTGCCGACGCAGACGAGCGACAGCTCCGACGAGTGCACCGCCCCGCGCGTCTCGGTCGTCGCGCGAAGTTTGCCGCCCGCGACCATCTCGCCGATCAGCTCGCCGATCCCGGCTTCGACAATCGGGCTCTTCCCCGCGTTGATGATCTCGACCTTCGTCGCGTTCACGTCAACGCCCGTCACGTCGTGCCCCTCGCGCGCGAAGCACGCCGCCGAGACGCAGCCGACGTAGCCCAGTCCGAATACGCTTAACTTCATCCGCCCCCTCTCGCACGCGCGCCTTGCCCGAAGCATGCGGCGCGCAGCCCTTCATCGCAACGACGCTTCAGCCCAGCACAGCCCCGCGCATCTTCTCATACACCGCGTTGCCCATCACACGCTTCGCCGCCGCGAGCACCGCCTCCTGCGCGCGAAGTCGCAGCAGCCCTTCGGCGCGGCACAGTCGCAAGAACTCTTTCGCGCTCGTCCCGCGCATCACCGCGACGCGACGCAGGTTGAACGGATCGGTCGCGCGCGCGTTGACGCCGGGGCTGCTCGTCGCGAGCGTGCGGTAGCCCGCCGCGCGCGCGACCTCCGCGGCGCGTCGCGTGCGCCGACCGCCGGGGCACGAGAAGTGTTCGACGCGCCGCCCCGTGATCTCTTCGAGCCGCTCTTTCGAGCAGACGATCTCGGCGCGCAAGCCCGCCCCGTCGAGATCGTCCAGGTAGCGGTGCGTGCGCGAGTGCGATCCGATCTCGAAGCCCGCGTCCGACAGCTCGCGCAGTTGCGCCGCCGAGAGGTGGCCGCGGCGACCGACGAAATCGGAGACGACGTAGAACGTGGCGTTGAAACCCGCGTCCTTCAAGATCGGCGCGGCGAACAGGCAGTCGCTCTCGCAACCGTCGTCGAACGTGAGACACGCGCGCGAGCCCGCCTCGCGCACGTCGTCCCCTTCGCGTGCGTCGTCTCCTTCGGTCGCGCCGTCTCTTTGATCCACATCGTCTCCGTCGTCCGCGCCGAGCGTCTCGCCGACGCTCACGCCGCGCATTCCGTTCTCCCCGAGCGCGGCGACGTGCGCGCGGAAGTCTGCCTCGGCGAGCGCGTAGCGGACGTAGCCGGGCGCGTCGGAGACGAGCGGTCGCGGCGCGCGCTCGAGCTCGTGGTACATGAGAAAGACTGTGCCCGCCGTCACGAGAAGAGCCTCCTGATGCGCGACTTGATCGGCGCGGGCAAGCCCTTGCCGAGCCGCCCCGCCATCTTCTTGCCGCGCCGGAAGAGCCGCTGGCGGCGCAGGTAGCGGTCGCTCACCGCGCCGAAGCTCGCGAGCAGATCGTCCGGCAACGCGCCGGACGAAGGCAGCGCGCGCCCGTCTTTGATCCCGCGGTACGCGCCGCGCGCGAGCGCGGACATCACGGCGCCGCGCGAGTTCGAGTCCGAGTCGATCTCGTTGAAGAGGACGCGCGGCTGTCTCTTCCAATGTAAGTCTTGTCCGTAGTAGGCGAGCATCGCCGGATCGCGCTGCTGAAGTCTTTGCAGCAGCCGGAACGTGCGCGGTCGCGGCGCGTGCTGTCCGTCGTACTTCGTGTTCCAAGTTTCGATCCCGCGCGGCAGTGTCTCGAACTTTTCGATCCACTCGAACATGGAGTCCGCCGGGTGCGCGATGACCGAGACGCCGCCCTCGCGCGCGACGTGCGCGATGACCTCTTGCGGGTTCACAGTCCCCGCGAGCGTCGCGACGCCGTAGCCGAGCACGTGCATCCTGCGCTCGCACTCGTATTCGAGCCCGGCGACGAAGCGAAACTCTCCGTCGGAGAGCGACTCGCACTCGGCGACGTAGGTCGCGAGCCGCGCCGCGTCGAAATATTCGGCGTGGTCGGTCATGCAGGCGAAGCGGCACCCGGCGGCGACGAGCGCCGCGCGCAGCTCCGCAAGCGTGTACTCGCCGTCCGAGTACGTGCTATGTGCGTGAATAACTCCCCTGAGCATCGAGCCCTTCGCGCCCGGCGTCGCGTCGCTTGCGTCGCGCGCCCGCGGGCAGTCGTCTGAAAAGGAAATCAACCCAGTCGCCGAGTTCGGGCAGCGGATCGTCCGACGCGAAGTTGTCGTGAAACGTGCCGCGCACTGGGACGAATAAGTTGACTAATGTTCGCAGCCGCGACGGGAACGCGACGGGGTAGCCGCGCGGCGCGCCGCGCAAGACTTCCGCCGCGTGGCGCGCGTCACCGAGCAGCCAGCGGCAGCGGACGCCCGCGCGGTAGCCGCCGACGCGCCTCACGTCGCCGCGCTCCGCCATCTCCGCGACGAGCGCGGGGAAGTCAACGCCAGCATAAACCGCGAGCGCGAGCGAGTTCCAGAAGCGACCGTTGACTTCGAGGAAGACCGGCACGCCGTCGGCGCGCACGCGGAACTCGACCATCGCCACGCCGTGCCAACCGAGCGCGCCGAGGATCGCGAGCGCCGCCTCGCGCACGCGCGCGTCCGGCTCGACCGAGACGCGCACAGCGCTGCCCGAGCCCGTCGGTCGCACGTCGCGCAAGCGCCGGTGCGCGAACTCGGCGCGCAACTCGCCCCCGCGCATCAGCGCGAAGTAGCCCGCGCCCTCGCCCGCGACGAACTCCTGCGCGAGCACCGCGCGCGCGCGTCTTGAAACTTCGGCGTAAGCCGACAGGAACTCCCGCGCGTCGCGCGCGTACAGGGGCGCGCCCGTCGCGGTCACTTTTCCGTCCGCGGAGACTTCTTCGGACGAGCGCGGCTTGAGCACGACCGGGAAGGGAAGCGACGCGGCGGCGGCGCGCGCCTGCGCCCCGTCCGCGATCAACTCGGTGCGCGGGACGGCGACGCCGAGCGAGGCTGCGAGTCGCGTGGTCTGCTCCTTGTCGAAGGCGCGCAAGACCGTCTCGTGCGGCGGCAAGACCATGCGACCGCCCGCTTCGAGAACTTGCGCGCGCGCCGCCGAGAGCGGCAGCGTCGTGCGCTCCGTGAGCGGCAGCACGAGCGTGCCGGAAGCGCGCGCGGCTTCTTCGGCAACGCGCGCGACGAACGCCGCTGCGTCTTGCTGCGGCGCGGGATAGACGAAGGTCTCGCGGCAACGGCGCGACCAACCGGCTTTCGACCAGCCGGTGTCCGCGCCGACCGAGACGGCGTGCCCCGCGCGCGCGAGCGAACGCACGCACGCGACCGCCTGATTCTCGTTGCCGTCTAAGACCAGAACTCTCATCGCACTTTCAACATCATCGTCAGACTCTCGCGGTCAACCTCGCCGCCCCTTCGTTGTTCTCTTCTTCGCCGCCCGCGCGCGCCTGCGAGGCAAAACTGATCGCGCTTTCGAGCGCGTCCTCGAAGCGGCGCACGACCGCGGACCAGTCGTGGCGCGCGGCGAGCGCGGACGCCGCTTGCTCGAACTCGCGCCGTCGCGCGCCGTCGCGCAGCAAGCCGACAACAGAGTCGGCGAACGCGCGCGCGTCGTCGGCGAGTATCACGTCGCGCCCGTCGGTCACGTCCAAGCCCTCCGCGCCGACCGTCGTCGAGACGACAGCCTTGCCCGCCGCCATCGCCTCGAAGATTTTAAGGCGCGTGCCGCCGCCGACCCTGAGCGGCACGACGAAGACGGTCGCCTCGCGCAAGTGTTCGACGACCGACGGCACCGTGCCCGTGATCTCGACCGACGCGGACGCGAGACGGCGCACGCGCGGCGCGGGATCGCGACCGACGACGCGGAAGCGCGCGCCCGGAATCGCCGACGAGATTTGAGCCCAGACTTCGCGGACGAACCACTCGACGCCGTCCACGTTCGCCTCCCAGTCCATCGAGCCGAGGAAGAGTACGAGCGGCTGCTGCTCCGCATCGCCGCGTGCCGCCTCGCCCGCGTCAGTCGCGCGGTACTGCGCGAGGTCAACGCCCGTGGGCACGACGGTGATGCGCGACGGGTCTGTCATCTCGGACATGAGCGCGCGGTCGTGCTCGGAGACGGCGACGACGTGGTGGAAGCGCGCGACCGCCGCGCGCTCGTAAGCAGACATCTTCGCCGCCTCGATCTCGAACGCCGCGCGCCTGAGCGGGTGCGGCTCGTGCCGTGCCTGCCTGCGCCACAAGGCGGATTCGACGTTGTGCTGGAAGAGCGCGGTCGGCGTCCGCAGCTCGCGCGGGAAGTTGAGCGAGGCGGAGAGGAAGTCGCACACGGCCGCGTCGAAGCTCTGCGCGTCGAGCAACTCGCCGACGCGGCGCGCGACGCGCGGCGAGGTGAACTTCGCGACGGCGTAAGGCGCGCGCGCGGGGAGCCGCCGCAGGTAGTCGAGCGCCTGCGCGAAGGTCGAGGCGGGCGCGGCGGTGTGGATCGCCTCGGCTCCGGGCAGGCGCTCGGCGATCTCGCGCTCGTAAGTTTCGTCGCGCGCGCCGCCGTGGTAGGTGAGCAGCGTGACCTCGTGGCGCGCGGCGAGCTGGCGGAGCAAATTGTACGAGCGGATTTTGCCGCCCGTATCAACGGGAAGAAGCTTCCCTGCTTTGACCCACAGAATTTTCATGGACACTTCAAACCCGATTCATTCAGCCGCACGACGAGCGCACGCCGCGTCCGTCGTCAGAACGACTCGTCGAACAAGCCCCGCGCGCGCGCGCGTTCGCCGAGCACGTACTCGTCGAGCACGCCGGTGTGCGCGCCGCGCAGCCACGCGCCGACGGGCACGGGGAAGCCCATCTTGCGCCGCCGCAGGATCGCTTCGGGCAGAAAGTCTTTCATGCTCCGTCGCAAAATATATTTCGTCGTCCACCCGCGCAGCTTCAGGCGTTCGGGCAGGCGCGCCGTGTACTCGACGAGCTTGTGATCGAGGAACGGCACGCGGCTCTCGACCGACGCCGCCATGCTCATCTGATCCTGCTTCATCAGCAGCTCGTGCAGATAAGTTTTGATGTCGGCGTAGAGCAAGCGCCCGAGCAGGGTCTCGGCGTCGGTCTCGGCGAGGCAGCGCGTCACCTCCGCGTAAGGGTTCGCCGCGCCGGTGCGCGCGCGCGCCTCGGGCGTCAGCAGTTCGCGCTGCCTCGCGCGCGAGAAGACGGAGAAGTTATCGAAGTAGATCGTCTCGATGTCGGGCGTGAGCGCGAGGAACGTGCGGCGCAGCTTGTGCTTCGCGCGCGACGCGGGCAGACGCGCGACCGTGCGCGCGACGGCGCCCCGCACGGAGACGGGGACGCCCGCGTGGTAGCGCGCGCCGAGCGCGAGGTTGAAGACCGTCTTGCGGTAACGGTCGTAGCCCGCGAGCATCTCGTCCGAGCCCTCGCCCGTCAAGACGACTTTGACGTGGCGCGAGGCGAGCAGCGAGACGAAGTAGAGCGCGACGCTGCTCGGATGCGCGAGCGGCTCGTCCTCGTGCCAGATGAGTTGGGGGAGCGCGCCCCAGAAGTCTTCGGGCGAGACGACGACCTCGTGGTGATCCGTCTTGAAGGCGCGCGCGACGATTCGCGCGTAACTCAACTCGTTCGCCTCGCGCTCGGCGAAGGCGACCGAGAAGGTCTTGACGGGCGCCGCGACCATCCGGCTCATCGTCGCGGCGATTGCCGAAGAGTCGATGCCGCCGGAGAGGAACATGCCGAGCGGCACGTCAGCCATCAGACGCAGCCGCACGGACGTGCGGAACAGATCAGACCACTCGGCGACGTACTCTTCGTCGCTCTTTCGTCGCCCGCCGTTAGCGTCTTCCGGCGACGGCGCGAAATGAACGTCCCAGTATTTCTCGATCCTGATCTCGCCGTCGCGCCACACGAGCGTGTGACCGGGCAGCAGCCGCTTGACGCCGGCGAACAGTGTCTCTTCCCCCGAAGGCGCGTGGTTGGCGAGATAGTCGGGCAGCGCGGCGAAGTTGATCGAGGGCTTGACGGCGGAGGCTTCGAGGAGCGTCTTGATCTCCGAGCCGAAGAAGAGCGAGCCCGCCGCGTCGTGGACGTAGTACAGGGGCTTGACGCCGAGGCGGTCGCGCGCGACGAACAACTCGCGTTTCCGCTCGTCCCAGATCGCGAAGGCGAACATGCCGCGCAGTCGCCCGACGACGCCCGCGCCGTGCTCCTCGTAGAGGTGCAGGATCGTCTCGGTGTCGCAGTGCGTCCGGTACGTGTGCCCGCGCGCTTCGAGTTCTTCGCGGTAGTCGGCGTGGTTGTAGATTTCGCCGTTATAGACGATGCGGGCGGTGCCGTCCTCGTTCGTCATCGGCTGGTGACCGCCCGCCACGTCAACGATGGAGAGGCGGCGCATGCCGAGACCGACCGCGCCTCGGACGAAGTAGCCCTCGTCGTCGGGACCGCGGTGGCGGATCGAGTCGCACATGCGCCGCAGCACCGCGGCGTCCACGCTGCGCCCGGACCGGCTCGAAAATGCGATGCCACTAATCCCGCACATGCTCTCTTAGACCTTCAGCGCCCGACGCCCGCGAGACTTTCGCCCGCGGCGATCCTCTTCCGCCCGTCGTCGGTCTCCACCACAAACTCGTCGCCGTCTCGACTGACGACGACGCACGCGACCCGTTCGCGGCTCTCGAAGATCGTCAGCCCGTCAACCGAGCAGCGGCGGCCTTCGATCAAGATCATCTCCGCGAGCGCGCCCGCCTCGTCGAAGCGCGCCCACGTCCACGCGAAATCGGAGGTCAATCTGTCATCTTCGCAACTCCCTTCGTCGCCGGCGATCTCGCCGCCATCGCGCGTGAGCAGTAGATCGAACGCCGCGCCGCGGCGCAACTCGAAGACACCCGCGCGCGCTTCATCGCTCTTGCGTCGCACGCCCTCCACCGTCGTCGCGCTCTCACTCCGCGCGCCCTGCGGCAGCACGAACGTGAAGAACTCCTGCGCGCCCGCGCCGCGCGCGGCGAAGCGGCAGACGGGCGCGGGCTCGCGCGCGCCGTAGCAGCGCGAGACCCAACCCCGCTCGACCGCCCAACTCCCGCTGTCGCCGCCGAACGCGCAGAGCGTCAGCAAGTCTTCGCCGCCTGAGTCCGAGACGCGCACGGCGTCCGCGCCTTCCCGCCCTTCGACGCGCGCGCGCGTGCCCGCGGCGAGGTGGAAGTTAAGATCGTAGCGGTGCGGCGCGGAAGAGCGCACGCGGTCGCGCACGATCCAGTAATCATTTTTGACGAAGAGCACGGCGCGCGTGTAGCGCTCTTGCCCCGCGAGGCGCGCGAAGCCGTCGTGCTCACCCTCGAAGTAGTCGAAGCGCGGGCGACTCGTCCAGCGGCGCGCCGAGGCGCGCGCGACGTGCGACCAGTGGAACGCGCCGCGCGGGACGGAAGACGACTCGCCGTCAACCGTGAGCGCGTTGTGCGCGGAGGTCGAGCGGAAGTGGTCGCGCAGATCGCTCGCGCCGGTGTAGGTGTAGGTTCCGGGGTCAACGAGGAGCGTGCGCCCGCGCGCGGCGGCGTCGAAGGAGAGCGCGTCGGCGTGCGCGTGTCCGCAGTTGTCCGCGCCGTGCGCGCCGCAGTCGAGGAGCATGAAGTTTGCGCGGCGCGTCCAGCCGTCGCGCATGACGTAGTAGCCGCCGTCGCCGAAGGCGGACGAGGCGCGGGCGGGCGGCGCGGCTTCGAGCGAGTCGAAGGTCTCGACACCGCGCGAGCCTTGCAGCCACAGAGTCTCTTCAGAAAGTTGTTCGGCGACGAACTTGTAGTCCGCGCGCGCGAAGAGCGCGGCTCCGTCGGAGAGCGCGGCGCGGAAGTCGTCCGGCGCTCGTAGCTCTTCGAGCTGCGAGAGGCGTCCGCCGTCGTCGTCGCCGTAGAGCGGCGTCGTGCCGTCGGGGCGCGTCGCGAGCATCAGGTGATCGAGCAGCGCGACGAGTTTCTGCTCGACGTAAGTCTCCGCCCCCTCGCCGTTCGCGCGCGCGAGCAGGAGGAAGTGCGTGTAGAAGTCGGCGGTGTAGCGGTGGTAGTAGCTCGACTGCTCGAAGTAGGTGCCGTCGGCGCGGACGTGGCGGGCGAGTTGTTCTGTGAGCACGCGCCTGCCGGTCTCGCGCCAGCGCGACGCGCCTTCGAGTTCGGGCAGGAGCGTGCCGAGGTAGAAGAGTCCGAGCGCCTCGCCCGTCAGGTGCGTGTTCGGGCTGAAGTAGGTCGAGAGGTACGTTTCGAGATGGCGCGCGTGTAAGAAGAGGAACTTGAGCGCGCGCGTGAAGAGCGACGGCGTGAGGCGCGGCGACTCGCGGAAGAAGTGGAGCGCCCAGAGCCAAGAGATCGCGCGGAAGCCGACTTCGAGGCTGCTCGCCCAGTTGATGCCTTGCTTCGGCGGGTTCGCGTCCATCCACGAAGCGAGGTGCGCGGCGAACGTCGCGGCGTAACGCTCGTCTTCGGTCGCGAGGTACGCGCGACCGAGCGTCTGGAAGTGCTGGTGACGGTTCAGCTCCCAGGTGAACTTCTTGTCGCCCGCGACCGACGGATCGAGGTAGCTGATGCGGCTCCAGTGCGCGAGCGGCGCGCGTTTGCCCGAGACGGGCTCGACGTGCCAGTCCACGGGATCGCCGAAAGAGAGATCGCGGAGTCCGAGGAGATCGAACCTGCCCGCGACCAACCTTTCGGCGTGCTCGACCAGAGACTTTTCGTACCCGCCGCCGAAGCGCGCGCGCCACGCGGCGACTGTCGCGCCCGCGTCGTCGAACGACGCGAAGAAGCGCGGGCTCGTGCGCCCGCGGAAGTGCGCGAGCAGTTCCCCGGCGGAGCGCGGGCGGCGCGGGTCGCCAGGCGAGTCGCGGTTCGCGCGTCGGGTTTCGTTCGCGTCGAGATCGATCTGCTTGAAGAACTCCGCGTCGGTCGCGAGGCGCGTCTGCGCTGAGAAGCCGCGGCGCTCGGCGAAGGCTGCGAGCGCCTGCGCGCCGCGCACGCGCAGTTCCGCGAGGCTGCGACCGCGCAGTTTCCTCAGTTTGTCGAGCGCCTCCGCCAAACTCGTCCCCCTCGCGCGCCGCCGCGCAAGACTCATTATAGTTGTAATGAACGTGCCGCGCTCAATTTGTTCTCGGACCTGCGAACGCGCCTCGCGCCGCGTTAGAGCGCGCGCGCCTCAACGCAACTTTTCCGCGAGCACGCCGCGCGCCGCGCGACGCCGCGACGCGAGCAGCCGCTCGTAGAGCGCGCCGGTGCGCTCGACCTGCGCCGCGCACGAAAATTTTTCGGCGACGACTTGGCGCCCGCGCTCGCCCAGACGCCGCGCGAGTTCGTCGTCTTCGAGCAGCGCACTGATGCGATCAGCCAGCGCGCGGTCGTCGCCCGCCGCGACGACGTAGCCCGTCTCGCCCTCAACTATCGCCTCGCGCGCGCCGCCGACATCGGTCGCGACGACGGGGCGAGCCGCCGCCATGTATTCGAGGATCGCGTTCGAGAAGCCCTCGGCGCGCGACGAGAGCGCGCACACGTCCGACGCCAACAGCAGCTCCGCGACGCGCTCGCACCTGCCCGTGAAGAAAACTTTTTCCGCGAGACCGAGCGAGGCGGCGAGAGCGCGCGTCTCTTCGAGCAGCCCGCCCTCGCCCGCGACGACGAAGCGCGCCGACGGCACGCACTCCGCGACGCGGCGCGCGGCGCGCAAGAACGTCGGGTGATCCTTCACCTCATGGCGCAGGTTGGCGACGATGGTGACGAAGCGCAAACCTTCGTCGCGGGGCAGATCGAACGACGCCAGCGCGTCCTCGCGCGTGAGACCTTCGGGCGGCGCGACGCGGCGCGGATCGAGACCGTTGTAAACCGTGACGATCTTCGTCGGGGCGACGCCCCCGCGTTCGAGATCGCGCCGGACGGCTTCGGAGTTGGCGACGACGGCGTCGGCGAGCGCGAACGCGCCGCGCTGCACCGCGACTTGCGCGCGCGTGCGCATCCCCGCCGTCTCGCGCTTCGAGGCGACGCGCGCGGGGGTGCGGGCGAGCGCCGCGCCCGCCATGCCGAAGACGTTGCCGTAGAAGTCGTGCGTGTGCACCAAGTCAATCTCCCGCTCGCGCAGGAGCCTCACGAAGCGCCGGAGCTGCCGCGCGGCGTTCGCGTCGTAGAAGCTCGTGAGCGGGAAGGCCGGAATCTCGCCGCCCGCGACCGCTTCGGCTTCGGCGCGCAGCGCGCCCGCGGGGTCGAGCACGGCGAGGTGGACGCGGCAGCGCGCTTCGTCCGCGAGCAGGCGCGCCAGTTGCAGAGCCTGCCGCTCGGAGCCGCCCTGGTGAAAACTGCCGACGAGTTGGAGGACGTTGAAGCTCAAGGTTTCTTACGGGAGCGCGCCGACGGTCGTCTCTTCGGCGAGCGCGCGCGCGTCGGACAGGGGCGCGCGTTCGGGCGGCGCGGAGTCAATGAACGTGCGCTGCCAGAGTTCGAGGACGAAGAGCGCCCAGAGCTGCGTCGAGTGGTCGCGCCGCCCGCGCTCGTGCTCTGCGAAGAGCAGCGAGAGGTAGCGTGGGTTGAAGTAGCCGCGCGAGCGCGTGCGCGCGCCGGTGAGCACGTCGCGCGTGTAGTCGCGCAGCTCCTCGTTGATCCAGCGGTTGACGGGGACGCCGAAGCCCTGCTTCTCGCGGTCGAGTATCTCGTCGGGGACGAGACCGCGCACGGCGCGCTTGAAGAGGTGCTTCGTTTCGAGCCCGCGCATCTTCAGCGACGAGGGCAGGCGCGCGGCGAACTCCATCAGCTTGTGATCGAGGAGCGGCACGCGCGCTTCGAGCGAGACCGCCATGCTCATGCGATCAACTTTCGTCAGGATGTCGCCGGGCAGATAGGTCTTGCTGTCGAGGTAGAGCATCGCGGCGAGCTGATCCGTCGCGGGCGCGCGCGCCGCGATCTCGCGGAAGCTCTCGAAGGCGTCGGCGCGTCCGGCGAGCACGCTTTGAAAATCCGGCGAGTAGAGCGCGCGCTTGTTGAGAGGCGTGAAGACGGCGACGCTGTTGAGGTAGCGCCCCGTGGGATCGTGCGCGTTCGTGTAGAGGTAGTTGCGCCCCCGCGCGCCGTGCGGCAGCCGGCGGCTCAAGGGCAGCATCAAGCCTTCGCGCACGGCGCGCGGCACGCGGTCGAAGAAGCCGCGCCGCCGGTCAACGACGTAGCGCGTGTAGCCCGCGAACAGCTCGTCGCCGCCGTCGCCCGAAAGCGCGACCTTGACGTGCTCGCGCGCGAGGCGCGAGACGGCGTGCGTCGGGATTGACGAGGAGTCGGCGAACGGCTCGTCGAAGTGCCAGACGAGATCGTCCACGACGCGGCAGATGTCGGGCGTGACGATGAACTCGTGGTGGTCGGTCGCGAAATGCTTGGCGGCGACGCGCGCGTATTTCAGCTCGTCGAAGCTGTCTTCGCGGAAGCCGATGGAGAAGGTCTTGACGGGCTGTGGCGTGTGGCGCGCCATCAAGCCCACGACCGTGCTCGAATCCACGCCGCCGGACAGAAAAGCGCCGAGCGGCACGTCGGCGACGAGGCGGATGCGCACGGCTTCGTCGAGCAACTCGCGCAGCTCGGCGACGTACTCGTCCTCGCTTCGCGGCTTCGCTTCGGACGCGAAAGGAAAGTCCCAATACTGCTCGACGCTCGCGCGCGCGCCGTCGAAGGTGAGCGCGTGACCGGGCGGGAGTTTGTTGATTCGGACGAAGATCGAGAGCGGGTCGGGCACGTAGCCGAATGAGAGATAGGCGTCGAGCGCTTCGAGGCTGGTTTCGCGCGTGACTTCGGGGTGGAGCAACAGCGACTTCAACTCGGAGCCGAAGACGAGCGCGCCCGAAGGCGTCAACGAATAATAGAGCGGCTTCTTCCCCGCGCGGTCGCGCGCGGCGAACAGCTCTCGCTTCGAGTCGTCCCAGACGGCGAAGGCGAACATGCCGCGCAGGTGTTCGACGCAAGCCTTGCCGTACTCTTCGTAGGCGTGCGCGATGGTCTCCGTGTCGGAGTGGGTGTGGAATTTGTGCCCGCGCGCTTCCAGGTCGCGCTGCAGCTCGCGGAAGTTGTAAATCTCGCCGTTGAAGACGAGCGAGACGCGCGGGTCGCAGCCGCGCATCGGCTGGTGACCTCCGGCGAGGTCTATGATCGACAGCCGACGCATTCCGAGCGCCGCCTGCCCGACGACCTCCGCCCCCTGCTCGTCGGGTCCGCGGTGCGCGATCACCTCGCACATGCGCGCGACGAGCGCGGCGCGCTCCTCCGCACAGAGCCGCCCGCCCGCGTCCACGAATCCGGCGATGCCGCACATCTAGGTCAGTTCACCTCACGACAAGGGATCGACCGCGCCGCGCGTGGGCGCGAGCCTGAGCAGGCGTGCCGCGCGGCGCAGGACGGCTTCGCGCTCTTCCGCCGAAGGCACGCCGAGCAGAAGAAGCGCGACCGCGTAAACGACGCCGAACGCGGCGGCGCACGCGGCGAGCACGAAGAGCGGCTTGACGCCGAAGAGCGCGGCGCGCGCGGCGAGCGCAGCACTCGCGGCGAGGATCGAGCAGACGGCGATCTTGCCCACGTCCTTGAAGAGCGGGAGATCACGCCAGGAGACTTCGAGGATGCCGCGCACGCGCCAGCCGACGACGAAACGCTCCGCCGCGTTGACGGCGAGCATCACGGTGATCGCGCCGACGAGCCCGTAATTTTTCGTCACGTACCACAGCGCGGCGGCGAGCGCGGCGAGCAGGACGACGCGCACGCGCAGGAGAAAATATCTGTGCTCGGCGTAGGCGCGAATGACGGGATCGTATGCCGCGCCGATGAGCCCCAGCGGGATGAGCGTGATGTTGATGACGAAGATGGGGAGGCTCGCGAGGTAGTTCGTCGTGAAGAGCGTGACGATGAATTCGCGCGCCATGACGAGCAGGAAGAAGTAGAGCGGCAGGTTGAACGCCGCGAGCTTGCGCGTCATGCGCGCGACGAGCACGACGATCTCGCGGCGCGCGCCCGCGCTCTGGAGTTGGCTGACGCGCGGGATCATCACGGAGTTGACCGACGCGGCGAGCAGATCGACGAGCGGGATGTTGAAGCAGCCGGTCGCGTAGATGGCGTACTCCGCCGGAGTGAAGCGGTAGGAGACGAAGTAGTTGTCGAGGTAGAGGTAGATTCCGGCGACGACCGCCGCGACGCCGAGCGGCAGCGCGTAGGCGAGCTGCGCGCGCAAAGTCTCGAACTCGAAGCCGCGCCAGAACGCGCCGAAGCGCGAGCGGACGTAAGCCAGGAGCAGCGCGCACTCGAACGCGCCGTGCGCGATCATCGCGAGGACGACGGCGCGCACCGTGCCGAAGAGGATCGCGGCGGAGAGGAGCAGCACGGCTTTGGCGAGCTGATCGGCGACGATGAAGAGCGTGGCGAGTTTCAGCTCGCCGTTGGCGACGGCGACGGCTTCGAGCGTCGAGGTGTTGATCCAGAGCAGCAGTGCGACGCCGACGAGCGGCGCGAGCGCGACCAGTTCCGGGTTGTGCAAGAGCGCGGCGAGCAGTTGCGGACGTGTGATGAGCGGCAGGCAGACGACGAGCCCGACCGCGAGGTTGAACAGCAGTATGTTGCAGACAATCTGGCGTCGGCGTTCGCGCTCGCGCGGCAGGAAGTAGTAGGCGCTCATGAAGACGCCGAGCGGGAGGATCATGACGCCGGTCGTGACGACCAAAACGATCTGCTTGTAGAGACCGAACTCGGTCTGGCTCAGCCGGCGCACGAGCAGCAGCGGCACGGCGAACGTGAGCGCGAAGGCGAACGAGCGCGCCAACATCATCCACGCCGCGCCCGCCGTGAGCGACAGCGCTTTCTTGCCAACCGGCTCACCCGCCGCGGCGACCGTCGTTTCGTCCGCCGTCTCGACGGACGTTTCCCCCGTCGCGTCGAACGTCGTCGCGCGCGTCGAGTCGTCTGTCGCTTCGTCCGCAGTCGCGCTCGCAGTCGCGTGCGCTTGTTCGCGGATCGGCTCCCAGCGGGCGTAGCGTTCGCCGCGCGCGAACTTGTAGCAGGCGGCGAGGGCGGCGGCGTTGGCGAGGACGAAGTATTGCGGGAGCGCGAGCAGTCGGCTGTGGACGCCGGCGCGTTCGAGCAGGAGCGACGCGACCGCCGCCGCGTAGAAGAGTAACTGCGACGCGGCGACGAGCGCGAAGAAGACGGAGCGCGGCGCGAGCGCGGCGGAAGAGCTGAGGACGGCGACGAGCAACACGGGCACGAGGTAGCGCAGGACTTTGTGCGAGAGGAGCTGCACGGAGTAGAAGCCGCCGCGCAGGGGGTTCAACATCGCGCGGTGACGCCAGAGATCGGTGAAGGTCTGCGTGATGACGCGGACGCGCATCCGCATCTCTCTGTCGCTGCGCCGGTTCGTCTCCTCGGTGCAGACGGCTGCGGGCTCGTACACGGCGCGCAGGTTCTGCTCGACCATCTTGGTGGCGATGATGAAGTCGCTGCACGCCTCCTCGTAGAGCGGGACGTATGCGTCGCGGCGCACGGCGTAGAGGCAGCCCGAAACGCCGATGAGCGACGAGGCGCGACTCTCGTTGCGCTTCAAGAAAGTTTCGTAGCCCCAGTAGGAGCGCGCGCCCTGCCCGACGCTCGACCGCGCGGGGTCAACGTAGATGAGCCGGCCGGCGACGCAGCCGATTGACGAGTCGGCGAAGTTCGGGAGCATCGCGCGCAGCACGTCGGATCGGTAGAGCGTGGTGGCGTCGGAGAAGAGGATGATGTCGCCGCGCGCGAGTTCGACGGCGGCGTTCTGCGCCGCCGTTTTGCCGCGCCGCTCGGCTTGGCGGTGCAGTCGCACGCCGCGCGCGGCGAACGAGCGCGCGATCTCGTCCGTGCGGTCGGACGAGCAGTCGGAGGCGACGATGATTTCGAGTAAATCTTTCGGGTAGTCGAGCGCGAGCGTGTTCTCGAGTTTGGCGGCGAGGTCGCGCTCCTCGTTGTAGGCGGTGATGACGACGGAGACGCGCGGCGAGAATTTTTCGTCGCGTCGGACGCAGCGGGGGCGCAGGGAGGCGACCGCGGCGACGAGCAGGGGGTAGCCGAGGTAGGCGTAGGCGAGCGCCGCCGCGCTCAGCCAGAAGACTATGTTGGCAGCGATCTCGACGCTCATCGTTGGGCTTGAAGTCCGACCGCCCAGTAGTAGTCGCGCGAACGCCGCAGCGGCAGCGTCTCGCGCTCGACGCGGCGCAGGCGTCGCCACGGCGCGAGGAGAAACAGCAGGTAGGCGAGCATCGCGGGCACGCCGAGTTCCGCGCCGACCTGCGTGTAGGCGTTGTGGCTCACCTGCTCGTGCAGCGAGACGATGTGGAAGTTGCCCATGCCGACGCCGAAGAGCGGGTGGCGCACGATGTTCGAGAGCGACACGATCAGTATCTGCTCGCGCGCGCCCGCCGAGCCCGTCACGTCGCGCGCCGTGTCAACGATGGTCGTCAGCCGATCCGAATACTCGGACGGCATGAAGAGGACGAATGACGCGACGGCGACGATTGAGACGACGACGACCGCCGCGCGGTGGCGGCGACCGAGCTTCCAGGCGAGCACGAGCGCGGCGGCGGCGAGTCCGAGGAAGCCGCCGCGCGAGAAGGTGAAGATGATCGCGGCCGCCATCAGCAGGGCGGCGGCGAGGTAGATGATCTTTTTCAGCGGTCGCGCGGTGAGGCTCATCGTGAAGGCGAGCGGGATCATCGTCGCGAGGTGCATGGCGAGATCGTTCGGGTTGCCGAACATGCCGCCGACCGCGCCCGCGATGCGGTCGCCGCCCGTGTTGAAGCGACCGGCGCGGTAGTCGGAGATCGCGCCGAGGCTCAGGAAGACGCTCGCCGCGAGCAGCAGCAGCACAAGCCAACGCAGCCGCTTCTCGGTGCGCATGACGTTGACCATCACGACGAACATGAGGACGACTTTGAGGTAGTCAACCCAAGTGTCCCACGCCTCGCCGCGGTTGATGGCGAGCGGCACGGAGGCGAGCGCGAGCACGCAGAGCGCGGCGGCGAGCTTCACCTCGCGCAAGGGGGCGGTGAGGTTACCTTCGAGCCCGAGCTGCGTCGGGAAGTAGATGAGGAGCGTGAGGATCGCGAGGGAGAAGGCGACCGAGGACGCGAGGAACGCGAGCGCGGGGACGAGCTCGTAGGGGCGGAAATAGACGACGAAGGTGAAGAGGAAGAGCCCGGCGTAGGCGAGCGCGTGACCGTGCTTGAGCGCGGCGCGGGCGGGCGCGTCCTCGCGATCCTTCGCGTCCGCGCCGTCCTGCTGATCGGAAACTTGGTCGCCTTGATCGAAAGTTCTTCCGTCAGCGCGACGCGCGCGGCTCGACGCGAACGAGTCGCCTTCGCCGAACAGCCCCCCGTCATCAACCACGACGGCGCGCGGGCGGAGCGCGTCGGGCTCATCGAGCCCGCCTCCGCGCCGACGCGGGTGCAACGGCTCGTAATCCGTGACGTGGCTGTTGGAAGGCATCCCGGCACTCGGCGCGGCGGCGCGCGCTCTAGCGGCTCACTAAAAGTCGGACGGAGGCGGGGGGCAACTCCCACCTCCGTCCCGCGGACGGCTCAGGTATTTTCCAACACGCGCGCGCCTTTGTCGAACGCGACCGGCGGAAGCGATCCGCGGTCGCGCCCCCCGGCGCGCCGAAAACTTCACACCGCGACGCCCTCCTCGTCGCCGACGGCGACGAGCGCGCGCACGCGCTCACGCAAGCTGATCTCGAAGCGGCGCGCCTGCTCGATCTCGGAGAAGGCGAGCGCGCGCAGCTCCTGCTCGATGCGGCGGCGGTAGTCTGAGACCAGGGAGTCCGAGACGCCGAGCCGCGCGGCGGCTTCGAGCTGCGTGACGTGATCGGGGCTCAGATAACAGTGCCAGAGCACGCCGATGATGCGGTCGTACTGCTTGGACTTGCCGCGCACGGTCGCGTGCAGCCCCTTCAGGAATCTGTCAACGTAACCGGCGGCGGCGTTCTCCGACTCGCGCCGCAGCAAGTCCTGCTCCGGGTTCTCGCGACCGTCGACGGGCTCGAAGACGCGCCCGTCGTCCGAGTCGTCGCCGCCCAAGGGGACGAGGTAGATGTCCATCACGGGCAGGCGCGACATGACGAGACTTCGCAAGCTCCGCACGTCGACCGGCGAGTCGCAGGCTTCGAGCACCGAGACGATCAAATCTTCCAAGTCGGAGTTGCTGATGATGATCTGCGCGTCGCCCGTGCAGCCGACCATGCGCGTGTCGCGCTGGCGTACCGGGATCATCTGGATGCGCTGTTCGAGTTCCTGCAAGCCGCGGCGTGGTTTGGCGTCAGCCCACTCGGAGAGACCATAGACGCGATCCGCGAGCCGCCGGTGCTGCTCGTCGTCCGTGCCGATGGTGCCGAGTGAGTCGAAGCGGCGGAAGTTCGCGCTCGACTGGATGATCGTCGAGATGCGGCGCGCGAGTCGGTAGGATTCGGGGTGGCGCTTGCGCAGCTCGGCGGTGAGTAAATTCGTCAGCTCGATCTGCCCGATCTCGCACTCGATGTCTGCGTCCGACATGTCGGACTCGATGTAGTGCTGGAAGCGACCCTTGGCGAGCAGCGTGACGAACAGCTCCTGCGTGAGATCGACGTAGGCGTTGCCGCGCTCCGCCCCCTCGACGAGCAGCCCCGCGCTGTGCGAGGCGCGCACGAGCGGGTGGTTGCACACGAGGCGGTGAAGCTCCGACCAGAGGCGGGTCACGTCGGAGCGGCGCAAGGACTCGACCCAGCGCGCCTGTGCGGCGCGCGCGGCGCGGGAGTGTTGGCGCGAGCCGTCGGGGGCGTCGGTCGCGTGGTTCGTCTGCTGGTTGTGATCTGCGGAAGTGGCAGCCATTGTAATCGCCTTGCTCGCCTCGCAAGCCGCCGGGTCACGCCCGGCTAGTGGCACACGAGCCTTGACTCAAGGTGCGTCGGGTGCTGGTGTCGCTCTGTGCTCCTGATTTTCCGCGCCGTGAGCGGGCTCAAAACCTCGCGGCGTCGCGGCGACTGACACGTCCCGCAACGGCGCGACGGCGCGCGTGAGAAGTACCCCTCGCCTACCAACCGAGCCTCGCAGACGAACCTCGCTCTGTCCTCTGTGCCGGGAGAGTGGCGGCACATTATCCATTAGGAGCGGCGTCGAACGCAATAATTGTCTTCGCTCGGTGTGCACTTGTCTCGGCGACGATGCGGGGGTCGAACGTCGGTCGCGGCGTTAAGGGGGAGGGGCGTGCGGGGGCGAGTCCGTGCGAGTCGCTTGCCCCATTGCGGCGCTCGGGTGGACGTGGGGCGCGAGGCGCGCGTCTCTCGTGTTCGTGGGTTTCAACGTCTCAGCCGGGTGTCCGTGCCTGTGACGACCGCGGAAGGGAAAGGCGCGGTCAACCAGATGGGGGCGGGCGGCTTTCTCGGAAGGCTTCCCGCCAAGAAGGATATTAACAACTAGCCGCGGTTTGAGCAACATCTTTTTACACCGACGGCAAAGCCGTGAAAAAGCGGGAGAAAATAGTTTCGGCGGGGCTCGCGAGTTGTGGAACTGCGACGGTATTGGCGATTTATTTTCGTTGGTTCAGCGAAGCGCCAATATCAGCCGAAGTCGAACGCACTCGTTTTCCATCCGCGCGCTTGCCTCTGGTTTCGTGCTGTGCTTTGTCCGCGTTATGTGGCGCTTCCGGCGGGTTGCCCCTTCACCGTGCGGCTCTCGCGTGAATCGAGACCTCTAGGGAGAAGAGTCATGCGTTCGCTCAGCACAGCTACATTCCGCAAGCAAAGGAGCTGCCCCTCTTCGCGCGTCCTGCTCGGCTACCACGGCGCGACGCTCGCGCGCCGCGCCGAGCGGCTCGTCGCCGAGCACCTCGCCTCGTGCGACTTCTGCGGCGCGGAGCTACAACTACTCTCGAAGTTCCCGCCGCGCGGCGCGCCCGCCTTCCATCACGCGCGCATGCCCTGGCACCTCTATCGGCTCGCCAAAGACCTGCTCGCGCTCTCCGCGAGCGACTTCGTGCGCGCCGTCGAGACGATCTACGACTCGCACGATCTGACGCTCACCGACGCCTGACTCGCGCCGATTCGCACGCGACGCGCGACGCCCGAACGAGCCTTGTCCAAACTCACCCGCCCGTTCGCAAAACTCCCCCGCCCTTAATCCCCGCGCCCACTCCCGACGACTCTGAAACTCGTCCGCCGACGCCCGCGAAACTTCTTCGCTAGTCCTTCGCCGCGCCGTCGTACAGCTCCTCGATCAGCGCGGCGAACTTTTCGTCCACGACGCGCCGCTTGATCTTGAGCGTCGGCGTCATCTCGCCGCCGTCAATCGAGAACTCCTCGGCGAGCAGCGCGACGCGGCGCACGCGCTCGTAGTCGTGAAGCCCGGCGGTCAACTGCGCGACCTCGCGCTGCACCACGCGCAACGCCGCGGGGTCGCGCGCCAGCTTCGCGCGCTCGTCTCTGCCGAAGCGACCGCCGCCGCCGTCCGACTTCCCTTCCGCCGCGAGTGCGCCGCGCAGCGCCTCCCATTCGGGCACGACGAGCGCCGCCGGGGCTTTGCGACCGGCGCCGACGACGACGACTTGACTGACGAGCCCGCTCTGCTTGATGAGACTCTCGATCTGCTGCGGCGCGACGTACTTGCCGTTCGAGAGTTTGAACAGCTCCTTCATCCTGTCGGTGATGAAGAAGTGCCCGCGCTCGTCCTCGTAGCCGACGTCGCCCGTCTTGAACCATCCGTCCTCGGTGAACGCGGCGCGCGTCTCTCCGGGCTTGTTGTAGTAGCCGCGCATCACGTTCGGACCTTTGACGAGTATCTCGCCGCCCTCGCCGATCTTCATCTCGATGCCGGGGAACGGCACGCCGACCGAGCCGACCTTGTTGTCTTCCGGTCGGTTCGCCGAAGTGATGCACGTCTCGGTCATGCCGTAGCCTTGCAGGATCGGGATGCCCGAGGCGGTGAACGCATACGAGAGCGCGGGCGAGAGCGGCGCGCCGCCCGAGACGAAGAAGCGCAGGCGACCGCCCACGCCCTCGCGCCACTTCGAGAAGACGAGGCGGCTCGCGACGTCGTGCTGCAGTTCGAGGAGCGGCGGGACTTGTTCGCGCCGATCACAAACTTCCGCGTGGCGACGCCCCACCTCCATCGCCCAGTAGAAGAGTTTGCGCCGCCAGCCATGCGCCGACTGCCCCTTCTTGACGATGCGGTGATAGACCTTCTCGAAGAGTCGCGGCACGGCGGTCATCACGGTCGGGCGCACCTCGCGTAAACATTCCGCGAGCTGATCGACCGAAGGCGCGTAGTGGACAGCCATGCCGTTCCAGCAGAAGACGTAGAAGGCGGCGCGCTCGAAGATGTGCGAGAGCGGGAGCACCGAGAGCGTGACGTCGGTCGTGCGGACGGGGAGCGCCGACGTGATCGCATAGACGTTCGAGACGAAGCTGTGGTGCGTGAGCATCACCCCTTTGGGCTCGCCCGTCGTGCCTGAGGTGTAGATGATCGTCGCGAGATCGTCCGACTCTAGCGCCGCGACACTCTCGTCGAAGACGTCAGGCGCTTCGGCGTCCAAGCCCGCGCCCGCGCGCTCGATCTCCGCGAGCGTCGTCGCGCCTTCGACCTCGGCGGCGGAGTCGGCGTCGAAGAAGACGACGCGCTCGACGACGCCCGCGCCCTCTACCCCCGCGCGCGCGTGGCGGAAGACCTTGCGGTTCGAGACGAGCAGCACGCGCGACTGCGAGTCGGCGAGGATGTGGCGCACCTGCTCGACCGCCTGCGTGGTGTAGATGGGGACGTTCGCCGCGCCGAGGCTGAGGACGGCGAGGTCTGCGACAGACCATTCGGGGCGGTTCTCCGAGAGCAGCGCGACGCGGTCGCCGCGTCTGACCCCGAGCGACTCAAGCCCGCGCGCCACCGCGCGCACGCGCGCGACGAACTGCGCGCCCGAAACGTGCCGCCACTCGCCGCCCTCCTTGTGATTGAGCGCGTCGGGCTTCGCGTGGCGCGCGAGCGCCGTCAGGCACAGGGCGGGCAGCGTCCGCGGCGCGCCGGGCGGGAAGTAGGCAGGCTCAGACATCTTCTTGTTAGTGACGAGTGACGGGCGGCGAGTGACAAGCAACACCGCTTGCTCTTACTTGTCACCCGCCGCCCGTCACTCGTCACTGCTTTTGACGCGCTCGGCGAAGTAGTCAATCGTCTTCCGCAAGCCTTCGCGCAGGGGGATGGTGGGCGACCAGCCGAGGAGTCGCTGCGCGCGCGTGATGTCGGGCTGTCTTTGCTTGGGATCGTCCTGCGGGAGCGGGCAGTATTTGATCTCGACCTCGCGATCGCAGAGGCGCGCGACCTCTTCGGCGAGCTGCTTGATGGTGAACTCGCCGGGGTTGCCGAGGTTCACGGGCTCGTTGACGCTCAAGCCTTCGGGCGCGCCGGCGACGTTCATCAGCCGCACGAGCGCCTCGACGAGATCGTCCACGTAGCAGAAGGAGCGCGTCTGCGCGCCCGTCCCGTAGAGCGTCAGCTCTTCGCCTTTGAGCGCCTGCACGACGAAGTTCGAGACGACGCGCCCGTCGTTCTCAAGCATCCGCGGTCCGTAGGTGTTGAAGATGCGCGCGATGCGTATGTCCACGCGGTTCTGCCGGTGGTAGTCCATCATCAGCGTCTCGGCGATGCGCTTCCCCTCGTCGTAGCATGAACGAATGCCGATGCAGTTGACGTGACCCCAGTAGTCTTCCGTCTGCGGGTGGACTTCCGGATCGCCGTAGACTTCCGACGTTGACGCTTGGAGTATCCGCGCGCGGACGCGCTTGGCGAGACCGAGCATGTTGATCATGCCCATGACGCTCGTCTTGACGGTCTTGACGGGGTTGTACTGGTAGTGGACGGGCGAGGCGGGGCAGGCGAGGTTGTAGATTTGATCCACCTCTAAGAGGATCGGCTCGATCACGTCGTGGCGCAGCAGCTCGAAGCGCGGCTCATTGAGCAGGTGCGCGACGTTCTCGCGCCGCCCCGTGAAGAAGTTGTCGAGGCAGAGCACGTCGTGCCCCGACGCGAGCAGCCGCTCGCACAGGTGCGAGCCGATGAAGCCCGCGCCGCCGGTGACCAGAACTCTCATCCCCCTCCTTCGTCTCAGCCAGATCGTCAAGCGGCGACTTCTTCCCTCGCCTCCTTGTGCGCGGCGGTCGCCGCGACGGCGTCCTGCGTGCGGTGCGAGCGGCGTCGGCGTCGGCGCCGCGTCCCCGCGTGCTCCTCGACGCGCGAGTCGAGCGTGGCGAGCGCGGCGAAGACGAGGAAGAGCAGCGCCGTCGAGGTCATGTGCAGCGGGAAGTCGAAGAAGCTGTGCACTAAAATCCCGGCGCAGCCGCCGAGCGCCCCGACCGCGACGCCGCGCCGGAACTTGTCGTAGGAGGTGACGCGCGCGAAGGCGCCGCGCAGGAAGGCGACGAGGAAGACGAGCGCGAGGAGGCCTCCGACCGCCCCGGCGTCCGAGAGCACCTGCAGGTAGTCGTTGTGCGCCTGCTCCAAGCGCGCCACGCCGTTCAAGGGGTCGTGGCGCGTGAAGGCGACGCCGAACGAGCCGAGCCCCGCGCCGATCCACGGGTGCTCGGCGATGATCTCCTTCGCGCCCTGCCAGAAGAGGACGCGGTTCGTCGTCACGTTGTCGGAGAGGAACGCGCTCAGCGTGTGGCTCAGCAGGCCCTCGCCGATGTAGAGCAGCACGCCGACGAGCAGCACCGCCGCGACCGCGAGCTGCAGCGCCGCGCGCGCCAGCGCGCCGCGCGCGCCCGACGACGAAGAAGACTCGCCCGCCGCCGCGTCCTTGCGCGCCGCCCGCCGCACGCGCGCGAACGCCGCGACCGCGATCAGGAATAAGACCTCCGCCGTCAGGCTCAACATGCCGCCGCGCGAGCCCGTCGCGACGAGCGCGATCGCCATGATGAGCGCGGCGAAGAGGTAGAGCGGGAGCAAGTCTTTTTTCACCGCGCCGGTCAGCAGGAGTCCGAGCGGCAGACCGATCATCAGCTCCATGTAGCCCGCGAAGTGGTGCCGGTTGACGAAGGGACCGAACGGCATGGCTTGCGCGGGCTGGCGCACCCAGTAGATCTGCGTCGGGTTGAGGAAGAACTGCAGCAGGCTGAAGAGCGCGAGCGCCGCGCCGAAGATCATCAGCGCGCGCACGACCGCGCGCAGGCGCTTCGGCGAGTCAATGAAGACGAGCGCGGCGGCGAAGTAGATGAGGAGCGCGCCGATCTGCACGAGCGCGATGCGCGTCGAGAAGGGGTCGAGCGAGATCGTCCGGGCGGGCGCGACGGAGAGCCCGCCCGCGTCCGTGCCGGTCGAGTTCGCCCCCCAAGACGTGAGCTGCACGAGCCCGACGACGAAGAGCCCGGCGAGCGGCAGTTGCAGGAGGCTGCGGCTGACGCGCAAGGCGCGCGACGCGAAGGCGTCCCACGCCCACAGCACGGCGACGAGGCACGCGCCCGCGGCGAAGACGCCTATCGCCCACGGGTGGACGGTGCCGAAGGCGAGTGCGGAGAGCACGACCGCCGCGAGCAGCACGAGGATGACGAGGCGGCTCGCGCGCGTCGGCTCGTGCGGCATGACAACCGCGCTCGAGCGCGTCGCGTCGTCAGCGGCTGGGCGCGGGGGCGCCGAGGCGTTGGAGGTTGAAGTCGTCATACCAAACTTTGCCGAAGATGGGACAGAGCGGCGAGTCGCACGCCGGGCGCTCGACGCTCACGACGACGCCCTCGGTCTTCGCGCCGGTCGAAAATTCCAGAGTGGTCTGCCGCCAGTCCGCCGTGCCGAGCGGGAGCGTCTGCGTCGCGGCGAGCGGGTGTTCGGGGTCTGCCGCGTCGGCGACGGCCACCATGACCGTCGAGGCGCTCTTCAAGTCCTGCGTGCGGACGTAGAACTCCAGGCGGTAGCGCGACTGCGGCTCGACGGCGACGAGCTGCCCGACGTTGCGGAAGTTCACGTTGTCGGACGCCTCGAAGGAGACGCGCAGCGAGCGCGCGCCGTCGTGGGGCGAGCGCGTGTCGAGGCTCATCTGCGCGCCGGGCAGAGGCGCGATCTGCCAGTCGAAGAGGACGGCGCCCGGCGCGGAGACGCCCGACTCGAAGCCGCCGTTCGTGATCTGACCGACGGCGATGTCCGACGGACGAAGCTGCGACTCGTCGGACGCGGCGAGCAGATCGCGCTCGACCGCGAGCGCGTCGTGATAGCGGCGCGCTTCGGCGAGCGCGCCGAGGAGCCTGCCGCCGGAGGCTGACTGCGCGCGCTGCGCGTCCGCGCCGAGCGCGCGCCAGAGCTTGAGCGCGTCGTCGAGGTACTTGCGCCCGACGAGGTATTCGATGAAGCCGCCGCGCGCCGACGGGGAGTCGCCCACGGTGTCGAGCACCTTGCGCACGTCGCCGTCGAAGACCGTCCACGCGAGGTTGAACATCTGCGGGCGGTAAACGTCCGGGCTCACGTCGCCCGCGCGCCTGAGTTCGGCGAACGCCTCCTCGTCGCGCCCCTCGCGCAGCAGCAGGTTTCCGAGATACCAGCGCGGCTCGGGGTACGTCGGCGCGAGGGCGACGGCGCGCCGCAGCGCCGCTTCGCTGCCCGCCGAGTCGCCGTTGAGACCGCGCGCGCGGCCGAGCTCGAGCCAGAGTCGGTAGTCGTTGGGCGAGAGCGCGGCGGCGCGCTCGTAGCGCGCGGCGGCTTCGGCGAGCGCGTCGGGCTCGAAGGTCAGCTCGCTCATCTTGGCGAGCGTGTACTGCGCCTGCGGATCGTCGGGCGCCCAGCGCTCCGCCAAGAGCGCCGCGTCGCGGTCGGGAACCCACTGCGCGATCTCGTCGGCGAAGCACCAGCGCACGCCGAGCCACGCGACGACGACGACGAAGGCGACCGGCACGACGAGCAGCGCCCGCCGCCACGCGGCGTCCAGACGGACGGAGATGATGCGCGCTGACATGAGTCAGGGGTTGGGGGTTAGGGGCTGGGGGTTTGGGGATTAAGGGCGCAGAAGTTTTCTCTTCCCCAACCCCTAGCCCCTAT
>JAIVGV010000580.1 GCA_020201365.1 Acidobacteriota bacterium | reverse complement strand
CTCGAGCCGGTCTCGCGCTACAACCTGCGGCGCGTGCTGCGGCTCGTCACCGGTCTCGTCATCGCCTTCATCCTCTTCGCCACGCTCTTCGTCAACTGGTACACGGCGCTCGTCTCGGTCGGTCTCGTCTCGCTCATCCTCGGCTTCGCCTTGCAGACGCCGATGACCAGCTTCATCGCGTGGGTCTATATCCTCGCGCGCCAGCCCTACCGCGTCGGCGACCGCATCAAGATCGGAGACGCCACCGGCGACGTGATTGACGTCAGCTACTTAGACACTACTCTGTGGGAGTTCGGCGGCGACTACCTTTCGACCGACCACCCTTCGGGGCGCATCATCAAGTTCCCGAACTCGAAGGTCTTGGGCGCGAGCGTCTATAACTACTCCTGGGCGCTCTTCCCCTACATCTGGAACGAGATTCAGTTTCAAGTCGGCTACAACTCCGATCTCAAGTACGTCGCCGAGACGATGCAGCGCATCGCCGAAGAGGAGGTCGGCGAGGCGATGATGGAGCGCGTGCGCACCTTCCGCGAGCTTTTGGCTCAGACGCCCGTGGATCAGTTGGAGGTGCGCGAGCGACCGTCCGTCTTCTTTCGCCCGAACCCGAACACCTGGCTCGAAGCGACGGTGCGCTACGTCGTCCCGCCGCGCGAGGCGGGGCGCATCAAGAACCACTTAATTAGAAGGCTGCTCGAAGAGCTGAACAAGGAGCCGAACCGCGTCATGTTCCCGAAGGGGGACGCGCGGTAGGAAGGTTTACAGTTTTCGGTTTTCAGTTTTCAGCCGGACGGTTTAAGCTAGAGACCGGATCGGCTGAAGACTCAAAACTGGAAACTGAAAACTGGAAGATGAGCGAGCTACAGGAAAGACGCTGGTCTGTGATGAGCGAGCGCGGGCGCGAGACGGGCGGCGTCACATACGCCGACGCCTCGGCGCTCGTCCGCCGGCTCACCGGCGAGAAGGTTCACGGCTTGTGCGTCGTCACCGACGAGGCAGCCGAACGATTCGCCGCGCTCTCCAAGTCGCCGAACGGCGGCAAGCCGAAGGCTGCGAAGAAGGGCGGCGGGCGACGCCGCAACGCGCGATCCTGATTCGTGAAGTTTGGACGGACGACGAAAGCCCCGCGAGGGGCTTCTTTATTTTGCGCGCGACTCGAAGTCCGCGACGAGCGGCAGGTGATCCGAGGCGACGAGCGCCGTCAGGCTCTTGTGCAAGCGTAGGCTCACGAGTTCGAGCGGTGGGTCGTAGTAGATGTGGTCGAGGTGGACGAGCGGGAGCGCGCCCGGATAGGTGCGCGCGCTCTTGAGGTGCGTGCGCACGTCCGCCGCTCGCAGCTCTTCCGAGAGGAGGCGCGTGGCGAGCCCCCGCGTCCACTCGTTGAAGTCGC
>JAIVGV010000418.1 GCA_020201365.1 Acidobacteriota bacterium | reverse complement strand
GCCCAGAAAGATTGCTCTAGATTTGGAGACGAAAGATAGAGATGTTTCTGTATGCCTAGCCATTGCGAAACTAATTTACCGTCACGGCTGAAACTTAGACGTTCCAAATTAGTCTTTGTTCCACCGCGAAGAGATTGAGGAGTTACTCTGCGAGCAGCCGGCGCAGCTCGGCGATGCGCGTTTCGGGTGAGCCGTAGCGGGCGCGGTAGTCTGCGGCGCTGCGGCGGATGAGGTCTTCGGCTTCGGCGCGGTCGTAAACGTCGGCGATCTCGACGCGGCGCGGGGCGTCCTGCGGGAGCTGCTTGTAGCTGAGGAAATAGTGGCGCAGGCGATCAACGAGACCGGGCGGGGCGTCGCCGATGTCTCGGATGTGCCCGTAGGTCACGTCCGACTCGAGCACGGCGATGATCTTGTCGTCAGCCTCGTCGCCGTCAATCATGCGAAGGCCGCCGACGGGGCGCGCGCGGACGAAGAAGTCGCCGTGCGCGGCGGGGCGCTCGGTCAGCACGCAGATGTCCATCGGGTCGCCGTCGCCGCGCACCTGCGTGCGCCCGGTGCGCGCGGCGCAGAGTTCCGCGACGCGGTCGCCGCAGTAGGTCTGCGGGATGAAGCCGTAGGGCGCCGGGCACATCGAGGAGAAGCGCTGCGGGCGATCAACTTTGAGGTGTCCGGACGGCTTATCGAGCTCGTACTTCACCGCGTCGGTCGGGACGATCTCGATGTAGGCGTTCACTATCGAGGGCGCGTCCTCGCCTACGAGTACGCCGTGCCACGGGTGCGCCTGAAAGAGTCGCGCGAGCAGATCGCCGAGCGCCTTATCGTCCGTCGCCATCAATCACCCCTTTCGTACAATCTCAAAAGTGAACTAGCTTGCCTTTGCGTCTTGGTGCCTTTGCGAGATTATTCCTCACGCAAAGCGCAGGAGGCGCGAAGTGAGACTGCGGCGGCGCGTGTGATAGAATCCGCCGCGCGCGGGCGCTGGGGATTATGAGACCGGCGCGCGCCGCGTGTCCACCGAGCCGCACGGCGGCGCGTGGCGCGACGCGAGACGCCGCGTTATCCGCCCGCCGCCGCAAGTCCCTCGCGATAAAATTCAGATGGCTGCACCGACCGTCAACACAACCCCGCTCGCCGCTGGCGACGCGAGCACGCGCGCCGTCTCGTTGCGCTGGATCATCGGCGCGCGGGAAGACCTCGTGTGGTTCGTCGGCTCGGTCGCGTCGAGCTACGTGCTGCTGGTGCTGTACGTCGCCGGGATACTGCCGCCCTTCCCGATGCTGCTCGTGTGGGCTGTGCTGATTGACGCGCCGCACGTCTTCGGCACGTACTCGCGCACCTACTTCGACCGCGAGGAGCGGCGCGCGCGCAGGCGACTGCTCTGGTCGTCGCTCCTCTTCTTCGCCGTCGGACCCTTGATGGTCTTGGCGCACCTCGCGCTCGTCTTCTTCTTCCTCGCCGCGCTGTGGGCTTACTACCATCTGGTGAAGCAGCACTACGGCTTCATGGTGCTCTACAAGAAGAAGAACAACGATCTCGCCAAGACTGACAACGCGCTCGACCGCGCTTTTCTGCTCATCTCAATGGCGTGCCCGTTCCTCCTCTTCGTCGCGCGCGACGCGGATGCGATGGCGCGCGTCCCCGCCGCGCTCGCGGGCGGCGTCTCGTATCTCGCGACCGCGCTGCTCGTCGCGACAATCGCGATCACTGTGGTCTGGATCGCCCGTCAGTTACAACGCGCGGTACAAGCTCAGCCGCTCGACGTGCCGAAGTATCTCCTGCTCGCGGCGGCGATCCCGATGCACTGGATCGTCTTGCTCACGCCGATGCCGCAGAAGCCGCTCGCGGTCGTCGCGATGCTCACCATCTACCACAACCTGCAATACCACCGGCTCGTCTGGTTCCACAACCGCAAGTACACGGGCGACGGCGCGCGCGAACGCTTCGGCGCGGCGGAGCTGATCAGCCGCAGGCTCACAACTTACGTCGCCTTCGGCGTGCTCTTCGGTCTCTCGTACCAGCTCCCGCGTCGGCTCCTCGGCGAGGCTTACGGTCAGCAGTCGCTCCCGACGCAGCTCGCGGCCTCCTTCTTCTGGGGCTACGCCTTCATCCACTACCACCTCGACGCGAAAATCTGGCGCGTCCGACGCGACCCCGCGGTCGGCAAGGCGCTGCTGATGGACTGACCGAGCGCGTAACACTCTCGCGGCATCCGGCGCGTTCGTCGAACTCAACTGGCGACGACGAACGACGGGGCGACACACGACGGGACGGCAGTCGCGCGGGCGGCGCGCGCGACGATGAGGAGGCGGGCGATGCTCTACATGGTGATCGAGCGGTTCAGGAGTCGCGAGGCGGCGGCTGGCGTCTATCGTCGCTTCGAGGAGCGCGGGCGGATGATGCCGGAAGGCTTGCGCTACGTTTCGAGCTGGGTCGCGGCTGATCTCTCGCGCTGCTTCCAACTGATGGAGTCGGAAGATCGCCGGCTCTTCGACGAGTGGACGGCGCACTGGCGCGACCTCGTCGAGTTCGAGATCGTGCCCGTCGTCTCGTCTCAGGAAGCGAGCGAGTCAATCGGTCTGCAGCTCTCGCGCTGACGTGAACCGTCACGCCGTCTGGCCTTCACACCACCGGCGTGTGACTTCGTGCCTGTAGGCGAAAAGTTTTTCCAGCCGCGGGCGGACGAGGAAGGGCTCGGTGAGTCTGCCGACGAAGCCGAGCGGCGGCTCGTACTCGATCTCGTCGCGTAAAGTCGCGCCCAGCGCGTGCGGCTCGACGACGTGTCGGTGTCGCCAACTCTTGAAAGGTCCCCGCACCTGCACGTCCTCAAAAGAGCGCGGCGGATCGTAAGCCGTGTGGCGCGCGATCCAGCGCACGGGCAGGAAGCCGACGACGCGCGTCTCGACGACCGCCTCCGAGCCGACCTCGCTGATCTTCGCCGCGCGCACGACGCGTGTGCGCTCCCACGGCGGCGTCAGCAGCGCGAGCGCGCCCGGCTGCTCGTGGAACGCGAACACGCGCTCCGGCGCGGCGCGGATGACACTCTCTTTGATGAAGACACCCACAGGAAACGAAAACGATGAAGAAGGAACGATGAACGATGAAGTGAGAGCTATTAGCCCTTAGCTATTAGCAAAAGCAAAATGCATTTTGGCTAACAGCTTCCTCAGTTCATCGTTCCTACTTCATCGTTAGCTCTCGTCGTGCTCCTCGCCGTCGTAGCTCATCACGACCGATTCGCCGTCCACGCTCGTCTCCAGGTGGACGGGGCGACCCCAGAGCGCGTGGACGTGCTCTAAGACTTTGCGCGCGTAGGGCGCGTCGAGTTCCGCGCCCTCGTACTGGTGCTTCAGATACAGCTCGCGGTTGCCGTTGTAGTCGCCGTCGGCGACGACGATGTAGGGGAAGCCGAAGTTGGTCATGTTGGCGACGAGCTGATCGCGCACGCGCTCCCAGCGCTTCTCCGTCACCGTCCACTCCTCGTCTTCGACCAGCTCGTAAACGAACAGGTCTAGCTCCTCGCACAGCTCCTCCGTCAGATAGTTGCGGAGGAACGAAACGTCCGATTCCGTCTCGCGCACCTCGAAGATCTTCGCGCGCCCCTCGCCGCCGAGGCGACCGAACTTCTCGCGCTCCTCCGCCGAAGGCTCGTCCCAGCGCCGCTCGATGTCTTCGAGAATCTTGTAGCCCAGGTAGTACGGGTTGAGTTGCCCCTTCTGCGGCGAGACGACGCCCGCGTGCAGCTCCGCGAACTCAAGCATCTCCTCGTCGGGCAGGTCGAGCTCGCGCAAGATGCGCGAATGCCAATAGCTGGCCCAGCCTTCGTTTAATGTCTTCGTCTGCAACTGCGGGACGAAGTATTCCATCTCCTCGTGGATCATCGCCATCGCGTCGCGCTGCCAGTCGGCGAGCGAGGGCGAGTTCTTCATGACGTAGTGGAGGAGGTCTTTTTCGGGCAGGTGGAGTTGGCGCGGGCGCGCGTCGCCTTCGCGCGCGTCTTCGCCCGTCGGCTCTTCCCGCGCGCCGATGTTCCAGAGGTCGTCGTAGCGACCGGCGACTTTCGGCGCGGGCGGCTTCTCTTCGCCGCCACGGTCTTCGTCGCGCGCGCGGCGGATGAAGAAGTTGGGGTCGATGTGCTCCTCGACGGAGAGCACGGCGTCCAAAAATTTCTCGACGGTCTTGCGCCCGTAGCGGAACTCGTATTCCGCCATGCGCCCGGCGTGTGAGGAGACCGACTCGACCATGCGGCGGTTGGTCTTGGAGAAGTAGGCGTTGTTCTTGAAGAAGTCCACGTGACCGAGGACGTGCGCGATGACGAGCTTGTTCTGGACGGGGCTGTTCGTCTCCAGGAGGAAACCGTATGAGGGGTTCGTGTTGATGACGACCTCGTAAATCTTCGAGAGACCGAAGTCGTACATCGTCTTCATGCGGTGGTAAGCCTTGCCGAACGTCCAGTGGGAGTAGCGACCGGGCAGGGCGTAACTGCCGATCTCGTACATGACGGTGGCGGGGACGATCTCGAAGCGCGTGGGGAACGGGTCGAGACCGAAGCGGCGGGCGACGTCCCAAATCTGTTCGAGCGCGCGCTCCAGCTCTTTCGTCTCGCGGTCTTCCATGCCGCTATTGTCGGCTCACGCGCGGCGCGCCGCAAGTCTTAATTTCGGCGCGCGACGGCGCGGGCGACACAGACCAACGGCGCCCGGTTGCAATGACGCTTCCGCGCGCCGTTCTTGCACGTCAAGGCTTGCCGCTCTTCGCGTCAAGGCTTCTTCGCGTCGGCGGCGGGCGCGCGCAGTTGCTTGATCGCCTGGCGGATCGCTTCGGCGTTCTTGGCGTTGGGGGCTTTGCGCAGGTACTGCTCCAACTCGTCGGCGGCGCGCGCGCGGTCGCCGCGCTTCTCGTAGAGGCGCGCGCGCTGGAGGTGCACGTCGGCGAGCCTGCGGTTGGAGATTTCGTCGGCGCGGGCGAGCGCCTTCTCCGCCTCGCCG
>JAIVGV010000579.1 GCA_020201365.1 Acidobacteriota bacterium | reverse complement strand
TACGGGAAGCTGCACGCGGAGTACGAGGAGCGCGCGAGCGCGGAGGCGCGTCTGGTGAAGGCGGCGGACATCGTTGACCTGCTGGCGCAGGCGCTGGCGTTCGAGCGGGCGGGGGCGCGTGAGCTGGACGAGTTCTGGGAGGGCGCGCGGGAGCGGGAGTTCGGGTTGGAGGGCGCGGCGCGCGAGGTCGTGCGGGAGGCGATGGGCGCGCTCGTCGCGGCGCGTGCGGAGTTGCGGCGCGGGTGAGGGCGACGCCGCGCGGGCGCTCGGACGTGCAAACGTCCGAGTCTTTAAGTTTGAGTCAGACGTGGGCGGGCGCGGGCGGGGATGTCCGAGTGGCTGAGAGAGAAGTGGGCGCACGTGACTTGGACGCAGGTGCTCTACGGGGCGCTGCTGTTTGTCGGCACGTTCGTCGTGACGACGGCGATAGTCTTCTTCATCGTCGTCAAGCTGCCCGCTGATTACTTCAGCCCGCGCAACCGGCGCAAGTTCATGGCGCGCTGGAACCCTGCGGCGCGCTGGGCGGCGATTGCGGGGAAGAATGTGCTGGGCTTGGCGCTCGTCGCCGCGGGCGTGGTGCTGTCGCTGCCGGGCGTGCCGGGTCCGGGCTTGGTGACGATCCTGCTCGGCGTGATGCTGCTCGACTTTCCGGGCAAGCGTAAGCTGCAACTCAAGATCGTGCGGCAGAAGAACGTGCGGCGCGAACTCGATCGCATCAGGAAAAAGTTCGGCAAGCAGCCGTTCGAACTCGACTGAAACCGCGCCGAGTTAGGGGGACGCGCGGCGCGAGCGCGTCGGCGGCGCGCGTTGACACGGGCGGGAGGCGTTTGTTAGCTTCCCGTATCGTTTTCGAGGCAGTCATAAAGTTTCTTTCCGTACTGATGATGCCACTCGCACCCCGTCTCCCCGCGGTTCAGGGAGTAGCACGCCCCGCGCGCGGGATGTCGCGGCGAGCGCGCGCTCTCGCCGCGCTCTCGCTCGCCGCGTGCGCGCTCGCCTCCGCAGGGTGCGGCGCGATCACGAGCAAGTTCGTCAAGACGAAGGTGGCGGTCGCGCCGCTTTTGGAGCCGCTCGCCGAAGCCGACACGCCGCAGCTCTTCGACGAGATCAACCGCGTCGCGCAAGTTCGGTCGCTCCACGGCAAGGTCGACATACAGTTCCTGGACACCTCGTTCGCCAAGTGCGGCGTCGTCGAAAAGTACAAGACCGCCGACGGCGACGTGACGATCCAGCGACCGGGGCAAATCTACCTCGTCATCGAAGACCCGTTCGTCGGCTCGAAGATCGCGGAGATGGCGTCGAACGGCACGAAGTTCTCGGTCGCGGTGCTCAAAGGCGACGAGAAGTATCGCAACTTTCTGATCGGCTCGAACGGGGCGAACTACCAGCGGCTCGCGGG
>JAIVGV010000148.1 GCA_020201365.1 Acidobacteriota bacterium | reverse complement strand
CCGCTCGTGCGGCAGAGACCCGCAAGCCTGCTGCGTCGCGCCGCTGCTCGGCGAAGAGCCGACCGTGCGTTCGGGGCGCGCGGAGACTTACGCGCCGGGCAAAGACACGGGGCGCTACTGGGACGCGGGCGCGTCGAACGTCCACTGGCTCGTCGCCACCGACAGGCAGATCGGGCGCGGCGTCGCGGCGGCTCTCGCGCGCGTGCGCGCGCCGGGCGTCGTCGTCGAGGGCAACAGTTATCTGAAGCACGTCGCGGTTGACTTCGCCGTGATGGCGGCGCGCTCAAGCGGCGAGATCAAGCCGACGGCGCGGCGCGCGCTCGCCTTCGCATCCGCGTTCTATCTTTCGGACGAGGAGGGCGCGGACGCGCGCGCGCGCTTCGACGAGTGGCGCGCGCGGTTCGGCGGCGAAGGGCTGATCGCGCGGCTTCCGGTTTACACGCGCGGAGAGTTGCCGCGGCTCGTCGCGCGGCTGCGCGCAATTCACCAACGGGCGGCGGCTTGAGTTTGAGACAGGCGGACAGAGGAGGGAACCGATGTCGGAGAAGAAGAGGCAGAAGAAGGACGGCGGGCGTCAGGAGGGGAAGACGGGCGAGCGGCGCGGGGCGGTCGCGGCGCGCAAGGGCGGGCAGAAGGGCGCGCAGCTTCCGAAAGACAAGTCGAACCACCTGATCGGCGACGACGCGTCGCGCGTAAGGCGCGGCGGGCGTTCGTGACGCGTGCCGTCCCGACAGCGCGGCGAACATAGTTTGCGGAGAAAACTCGGTCGAAGATGTCGGCTTACGTCTATCAACTCAACCTGTCGCGCGGCGGCGTGCCGAAGCTGCCCGTGCCTGAAGCGGAACTTACCGCCACCGGGCTCGTCGGAGACAAGCAGGCGAAGCCGTTCATCCACGGCGGTGCGGAAAAGGCTCTGAGCCTCTACGCGCTCGAGCTGATCGAGCGGCTGCGCGCCGAAGGTCACCCGATCACGCCGGGCTCGGCGGGCGAGAACGTGACGGTCGCGGGTCTCGACTGGTCGCGCCTCGCGCCCGGCTCGCGACTGACAATAGGAGATCAAGTAGTCGTCGAGATCAGCAGGTACGCGAACCCTTGCCCGACGATCCGCGGGTCGTTCGCGGGCGGCGAGTTCAAGCGCATCTCGCAGAAGCTGCGCCCCGGCGAGTCGCGCCTCTACGCGCGCGTGCTGCGCGCCGGCCGCGTCGCGGTCGGTCAGGAGATTCGCGTGGTCGGCGAAGCCGGGCGCGTCGCGCTCGACGCGGGCGAGTTAGCTAACGCCAGCGGCGCAGACGGCGGGGACGGATCGAGACCGGGGCGACTCGCGTCGGCGCTCTCGTCGCTCGCGGGGCGCAAGAGTTCGGGGGCTGTGTGATGGACGCGCTCGTGCTCGTGGACATTCAGAACGATTTCTGTCCGGGCGGCGCGCTCGCCGTCGCGGGCGGCGACGAGGTGGTGCCCGTCGCGAACGAGTTGCAGAAGCAGTTCGACCTCGTCGTCGCAACGAAGGACTGGCACCCGCCCGGTCACGCGAGCTTCGAGACGCTGTGGCCCCCCCACTGCGTGCAGGGCACGCCCGGGGCGGAATTCCACCCCGCGCTCGACACGTCGCGCCTCGCGCACGTCTTTCTGAAGGGGACAGACCCCGCGGTTGATTCTTACAGCGGCTTCTTCGACAACGAGCACAAGCTCTCGACCGGGCTCGGGGATTATTTGCGCGCGCAGGGCGTCACGCGCGTTTTCGTCTGCGGTCTCGCGACCGACTATTGCGTGAAGTTCACGGCGCTCGACGCCCTGCGCCTCGGCTTCGAGACCTACGTCGTGACGGACGCCTGCCGCGGCGTCGAGGTCAACGCGGGCGACACGGCGCGGGCGCTCGGCGAGATGCGCGTCGCGGGCGCGCACCTTACCGAGAGCCGCCAGGTGGCGGAAGCGCTAAAGCAAGGATGAAGGCGGAAGGATGAAGGATGAAAGCGTAGCTCCTCAACTTGAGTGATCTCTCTTTCATCCTTCATCCTTCCGCCTTCATCCTTAATAACGGGAGGCTTCAATGCGTCGAAACTTGTTGCCGTCGGTTCTCTTGCTCGCCGCGTCGTCGTTAGTGTTCGGCGCGTGCGGCGTGCGCCAGACGCCCGTCGCTAACGCGACGGGCGCGGGCTCGAACGCGAACAGCGCGCCCGCGACCAACGCGGCGGCGGGCGCTTATCAGGGCGCGGGACCGCACGACACAGGGATCGGCGGCACGGGCGAGGACAACCGCACGCCCGCGGCGGCGGGTAACACGAACGTCGAGCCGACGGGCGTCAACAAGAGCGCCGGAAGACCGACGGGCGCGAGCGGCAACACCGCCGCGAACGCGAACCGCTGAAGCAGAGAGCGCGCGCGCCGCACGGATGGGAGGACGCTTGAGGCTGAAGGACGCCGCGCCGCCGCTCTTCGTCGCGTGCGCGGGTCTCGCCGTCAGCCTCCCCTTGTGGCTCTACGGTCTGCCGCTCGTCGGCGACTCGGTGCTGCTCGTCTCCTGGCACGAGCGCTTCGCCGCGCAGCTCTTCGCGGGCGAACTCTACCCGCGCTGGCTCTCGCAGATGAGCGCCGGGCTCGGAAGCCCCGCCTTCTTCTTCTACGCGCCCGCGCCGTTCTACTTCTCCGCGCTCCTTCGCGCGCTGCTCCCGTTCGGCTCGGACGCGCCGCGCACGCTCGGCGTCGCCTACGCCCTCGCGCTCACCGCCTCCGGTCTCACGGCTTACGCCTGGCTCAGGCGACTCTGCGGCTCGCGCGCGGCGACGGCCGGGGCGTGTCTCTACCTGCTCGCGCCCTACCACGCCGCCGTTGACCTCTACACGCGGGAGGCTTACGCGGAGCTGTGCGCGTTCGTCTGGATTCCGCTCGTGCTGCTCTTCGCGGAGAGGATCAAGACGTGCCCGCGCGCGGGTCTCGCCGGGCTCTCGATCTCCTACGCGCTCGTCGCGCTCACGCACCTGCCCGCGACGCTCATCTTCTCGCCCGTCCCCGTCGCTTACGCCTACTTCACCACGGGACGCGACGGGCGCGCACGTGCGACGCTCCGCGTCGCGTGCGCGATGGCGCTCGGCGCGGGGCTCGCGTCCGTCTATCTGATCCCGGCGCTCACGACGCAGGCGAACGCCAGCCTCACGGACATGCTCCCGCACCTCTACTACGAGCGCTGGGCGACGTTCACGCGCACGAGCCTCGGCGAACTTTACGGGCGCATCTTCTGGGGCGAGCTGTCGAGCGCGTGCCTCGTCGCCTGCGCGGCGGCGCTCGTCGCTTCGCGACGCGACGAGAGCGCGCGCCGCCTCGTCCTCTTCTGGTCGGCGGTCTGCGCGCTCAGCCTCTTCATGACGACGTTCGCGAGCAACTTCCTGTGGCGGCTCGTCCCCGTCGTACAGAAGGTACAGTTCCCGTGGCGCTACAACATCAACGTCTGCGCCGCCGCCGCCGCCGCCGCCGCGCTCGTCCTCGCCGCGCGCCGCCCGCCCGACGCCCGGCGCGCGCACGCGCGGCTCTACGTCTTCGGGGCGCTGCTCGTCGCGCTCTGGGCGTTCGCGGACGTGAGGACGGCTTGGAGCGACTACGAGCAGGCGCTCAAGACGGGCGGCGTCAGCGTCCCCAACGCCGAGCGCTGGGTCTGGACGGTGGGCGGCGACGCGCCGGAGTACAAGCCGAGGTGGGCGAACTCCAACGCCGACACGCGCTCTTCGGAGATCGCCCGCGCGCTCTGCGGCGGCGCGACCGTCCCCGCGACGGGCTGCGTCCACACGGACGAGACGGACGCCGAGATCGCAATCGAACGCTGGCGACCCCGCGACATCGCCCTGCGCGTCAACTCCCCGCGCGGCGCGGCGCTCGTCGTCGCGCAGTTCTACTACGCGGGCTGGAGCGCGCGCCTCGACGGCCAGCCGCTCCCCGTCGGCTACACGAAGCCCGACGGAATCATCACGCTCGACGCGCCCGCGGGCTCTCACGCGATCAGCCTGCGCCTCGAGCCGGCGCGCGCCGAGACGGCGGGGCGCGTCTTGAGCGCGTGCTCGCTCGCGCTGCTCGCGCTCGTCGTCGCCGCGCCCCGGCGCCGCCGCGCCTCGCACGGCGCGTAGGGCTGTCGCGCCGTGGCGCGCGTGAAAAAAGTTTTGCGAGATTCCGCCGCGCCGTGTTACGCTCTACGCCCCCTCTGGTAGCAGTCGGCGGCGTCGCGGGCTTTCGGTTCATACGACTATCACGCCGGGACGCCGTCACCGTCAGCCGAACGCACTCAGCCTAACTGATCGCGCCGCTTCGTACTCGGTCTCCGTCCGTCCGTTCTTCATCGTTTTCGTTCGCGCAATAACGGTCTTATCCCGTGACGCCCATCTTCCCCCACGTCGAAGGTTACCTTCCTCACGGCTGGTACTCCTTCACCCACAGTCTGACACCTCGGAGGAAACATGAAGAAAGTCTTAGCCTTGCTGGTTACGACGGCGCTGTGCGTCTCTGTGTTCTTACCCGTGCGCGGCACGAAGTCTGCGGCGGCTGGCGCGCTCGTCCAGAATGATCACGCTCCCGTGCTGACGGGCGCGGAAGTGCAGTTCGGCGATCACGCCGTCTCCGATCACGTCCGCAACATGCCGAGGGGCAAAGACCGCGGCAAACACCTCTCGCCCGATAAGGACTACCACCAGGGATTCAACCCGGACGGGCTCTCGCGCAGCGGCGTCCTCACTGACCCGGTGGTGCAGACATCCGCCGCGCCGAACGGCTCCGCGCTGGTTTTGACGGCAGGCTCGCAGCCCGACGGCGCGCAGCCGGAGAGCCCGCAGCCCGAGGCGACCACCCAGCTCATCGGCAACCCCGGCTTCGAGAACGGCTCGGCGAACCCCGCGCCGTGGACGGCGACCGCCGGGGTCGTTGACAGCTCGACGAGCGAGCCCGCGCACTCCGGCACCTGGAAGGCTTGGATGGACGGCTACGGCACGACCCACACCGACACCGTGCAGCAGACCGTCACGATCCC
>JAIVGV010000276.1 GCA_020201365.1 Acidobacteriota bacterium | reverse complement strand
CGCGTGTCGCGCTCGCCTCCCGTGTCGCCGCTTCCCTGCTCGCCGTCGCGTGCGTCGTCGCGGCGTCGCTGCCGTCGCGCGCGTTTGCGCAGCGCTCGGAGCGGGATCACCTGACGCCGCAGGAGATCGAGCTCGTGCGCGACGCGCAGGAGATTGACTTGCGCACGGCGGTCTTCGTCAAAGCCGTCGAGCGGCGGATGCGGATCATCACGGGTCAGTCGCCGGAGGACGCGAAGGAAGCCGCGAAGAAGGAGAAGGGCGACAAGCTCGACAAGGAGGTGGCGTCCGCGGAGTGGGGCGATCTGCCGAAGGCGACGCGCGCCGAACTCCTCTACGACGTCGCGCACATCCTCGACGAAGCCATCGAGAACGTTGACGACACGGCGCAGCACAACCCGAAGTCGCCGCTGCTGCCGAAAGCCGTCCGCAAACTCTCCGACGCCTGCACGCGTTGGCTCGCGCAGCTCGTGCCGATGCGCGAGACGACCGCCGACAAGGCGGAGCGCGAGCAGCTAGAACAGGCGATAGACAACGCGCAGCAGATCGTCGAAGCCGCCAAGAAGCTCCCCGCCGAAGAGAAGGACGCGAAGCCGGGCAAGAAGGGCTGACAGGCAAGGGTGAAGTAGGAAGGCGGAAGGCGGAAAGCGTGATCACTCTGCTTGAATGATCACGCTTTCGTCCCTCCGCCTTCCTACTTCCTAATTGCTCTCGCGCCCGTCCCTCAACGCCTGCGCCGCCCGCCTGATCGCGGCGGCGATGCGCTGGGCGGCTTCGCGCGCGTTGGCGGTGTTGCGGTCGTCAATCGCCTGACGCAGATCGGGGAGCGGCTGCGCGGCGTAGCCGGTGTAGAAGCCGGGGGCGTAAATCTGGTGCTGATACCACGGGCGACCTCTCAAGCCCGTCGGGTCTGTGAGAGCGCGCTCGGCGGCGAGCAGACTGTCGTTCAACTTCCTGAGGCGCGCGACGGCGCGCGGGTGTGTGTCGTCGGCGCGGACGCGGGAGCGAGCGACGGTGTCGAGCAGTTCGTCGCGCTGCGCCCGCGTGCGCGCGGCTTCGTCGGAGAGTTCTTTCGCGGCGTCGAGGATCGCTTTCGCGTCGAAGGAGTCCGCGAGCTTGCGCCGCTGCGCGGTCTTGACGGTCTCGTTCACGAAGTCGCGGATCTGATCGGCGTAGTCGCCGTAGTCGTGCGGGAGCGCGGGCGCGTCGGCGAGGCGCAGCGCGATTGTGCCCCAGAGTTGCGCCATGGCGGCGTGGTAGGCGAAGCTCGGATCGCCGAACTTCGACATCCACGTGAACGAGTCGTAAGCCGAGTGATAGACGCCGTAGTCGCCGCCGAAGCCCATGTCGAGCGAGGTGACGCCGAGGTGCTCGAGGAAGGCGGTGTAGTCGGAGCCGAAGCCGAGCGGATCGATGCGCGCCTCGCGGGGCGACGTGCCCGCCTCGGTGTCGGCTTCGGGCTGCCCCTCGCGTTCGTGCTCCTGCCAAGCCTGATAGACGGACTTGCCCGTTTTGGGATCGCGCACGTCGCGCGTCGCCGCGCGGATTAACCTCCAGAGCGTCGGCGTGGAAGACGCGCTGTAGTTCGGACCCGCCACGGCGACGTCAACGTTCAGGTAGGCGACCGCCTTCTCCTTCAAGTCGTTGGCGTTCTCCTCAGCCCACTCGGTCGAGCCGATCAAGCCCTGCTCCTCCGCGTCCCAACTGCACAGGTAGATCGTGCGGCGCGGCTTCCACCCCTGCTTGAGCAACTCGCCGAAGCCGCGCGCGAGTTCGAGCAGCGCGGCGGTGCCGCTGTTCGGATCGACCGCGCCGAAGACCCACGCGTCGCGGTGGTTGCCGAGCACGAGCCAGCGATCTTTTTCCGCGTCGCCCTCGATGCGCGCGATCACGTCCCAGATCGTCGCCGTGCGGATGTCCATGTCGGTCTTTAAGTGGACGCGCACGTCGGGCGTCCCGCCGACGTGGTACGGGAATGGCAACCCGCCCTGAAAGCCGTTGGGGCGCACAGGACCGCGCAGCGGTTCGAGAAGCCGGCGCGCGTCGCCGTAGGAGATCGGCTGGACGGGGAGTTTGGGGAGACTCGCCGCCTGCTCGCGACTGATGCGCGGCGTGCCCGGAATCGCGGGCGTGCCTGGAGTGAGCGGATCGCCGGGGTAGATGAAGCCGTACTGGACGGAGCCGCGCTGCGCGGAGGTTTCGGGTCGCCAGGGTCCCTGCGGATAGACGTCGCCCTGCATGTAGCCGTCGTCGGCAGGGTCGGAGTAGATGATGCAGCCGACCGCGCCGTTCTCTTCCGCCACGCGCGCCTTCACGCCGCGGTAGCTGTGCCCGTAGCGCGCGATGACGATCTTGCCGCGCACATCCACGTTCAACTTCTTCAGCGCGTCGTAGTCTGCGGGCAGACCGTAGTTGACATAGACGAGCGGCGCGGTCACGTCGCCCGTCGCGGAGTAGCCGTTGTAGAGCGGGACGATCTTCGGGCTCGACGAAGTCGGGTCTTCGGGAATCGCCGCCTCCTTCAACGCGAGGCGCTCGCGGCGCGGCGCGACGAGTTCGAGCAACGTGGGCGTGCGCGGGTACGGGAGCAGGACCTGATACTCTCGCAGCTCCGCGCTCAAGCCGTACTCGCGCAGGCGGTCGCGCACGTAGAGGGCGGTCTGGTAGTCTTCGGGCGTGCCCGCGAGGTGCGCCTCTTTCGTCAACTGCCGCAGGTGCTCGCGCGCGCCGTCGGCGCGGGGCACGGCGCGGAAGCGATCTTCGAGCGCGCGCTCGGCGGCTGACTCGTCGGGCGTGTAGCCGTCGAGCGTCGCGGCTTGAGTCGTCGCCGTCGCGTCCTGCGCGCGCGTGACGACCGGGGCGGAGAAAAAGAGTTGATTGACGAGAAACAGCGCGGCTGCGGCGCGCATCCAAGTGGTCTTCATGGGGCTCCTCGAAGTCTTCTAGTCGTCGCGGCTTTGAACTGTCAGGTGTGTTTCAGCGTAGAATGAGTCGGCGCGAAAGACAAGCGGGCGAGAGGACGCGAACTTTAAACGAATGGACAGCAGATACTACCCGGGCGTCGAGGCGGACGTGCAGCAGCTCGTCGCGGAGCTGCGCAAGCTCTTCGACGAGGGCGACTACGAAGTGCAGACGATGCAGGTCTCGCAGACCGCCGTCTTGCAAGCGCGCAAGAGTTCGACGCTGCGCGATCTCACCGGGCTCTCGTCGGCGCTGACGATCAAGATCACGCCGGAGCACGGCGGGACGCGCGTCGAGATCGGGATGCAGAAGTGGTTCGACAAGGCGGCGGTCGCGGCGGTCGTCGCGATGTTCCTCGCCGCGCCGCTGCTGGTAGTGCCCGCGCTCGGCGCGTACTGGCAGTACCGTCTGACGGAGGACGCCTGGAAGATCGTCGAGGAGCACGTCGCGCGCAAGGCTGGCGGCTACGTGCCGCCGCTACCGGGGCGCTGCGGGACGTGCGGCGCGGCGAACGTCGCGGGCTCGGATTATTGTTCGACGTGCGGCGCGGCGCTGCGCGCGACGAAGTGCGAATCCTGCGGCGCCGAGCAGCGCGACCCGAACGCGCGGTTCTGTAGCCGCTGCGGGAAGCCGCTCGGCGGCAAGGCTTGACCGCAAGCGGCGGCGCGTTGATCACGACAAGGCGGAACGGACTTCGAGAGTCGAGATTTTTTTATGAACCCACCGGGCAGCCAACCTGCAATCAACTCGGCGCGCGGGCGTCGCTTCTCGTCAGTCGCGCGCGTCGCGTCGCTCGCGTGCGCGTCGCTGTTCGTCGTGGCGCTCGTCGCGTCGGCGCAGTCGGGGCGGCGCGTGCAGAAGCGCGAGGACGTCCCGCCCGTGCCGACGCCGACGCCGACGCCGGAGGTGAAGAAGAAGCAGGAGGCTCTGAAGCGCATCCCCGTCGTCGTGATGGCGGACAACTCCCTGTCGGCGGACGTCTCTTCGACGGCGCAGGGCATCGTCATGCAGTCCATCGGTCAGCGGCTGCGCGAGTCGGACGCCTTCGACATCCACGGCGACTCCTCCTCGCGCTCGACGCGCGGCGACGCGCAGAAGCGCGCCAAGGGCGAGAGCGACAGCTTCGTCGTCTGGTTCGCGCTGCGCTACTCCGGGGCGATGAACCCGACGATGGGCGTCGGTCGCCCGAACCCGGAGGACTACCACATCGAGTACGCCGTCTATGAGCCGACGACCGGCAAGACGCGCGCGGCGGGCAACGTTTACCTACGCCCCGGCTACGGCTCCGTCGGCGGGATCGCCGTCGGCGTGCCGAGCTGCTACCCGGCGACCTTCGCTTACGAGTACGAGTTCGTCATCGGCGCGATTGACGCGGCGAACCGCGTGATCAAAGCGTTCGACCTGCCGCTGACGCCCGTCTGCGGCGGTTGACGGCGCGGGGCGACGAACGCGCGCGGACGCGGCGCGCGCGAGCGACGCGCGACGGCCGCGCGACGCGCGCACGCACAACTTTCATCTTCGCACGCGAGTCCCCTAGCGATGCTCACCCTGATCTGCCAGAACTGCTTGCAGCCCAACCCGGACGTCGCGCTCGTCTGCCGCTACTGCGGTCACGCGCTCAAGCCCGGCGTCGCCGCGCCGCGCCCGACCGATTACGCGCCGCCCCGGGGCTCATACACGCCCACGCACGGCTGGGCTTCGAGCGCGCCGCTTCCGCCTCAGCCTCCGGTCGTCGCGCAGCCCGCACCGTCGCCCGCCGTCGCCCCTGCGGACTTCCGCTGCCCCTACTGCCACACGAACGCGCCGCCCGTCGTCTCGACGCGCATCAGCACCGGCGGCTGGATCGTCTTCGCCGCGCTCCTCATCGCCTGCTTCCCCCTCTGCTTCATCGGTCTCTTCATCAAAGAGGAGTACCGCCGCTGTAGCTGGTGCCACGCGCCGCTGCCGTGAAAAAACAGATAGCCACAGAGGGCACAGAGAGCACGGAGGAAACGATGAAGTAGGAACGCGGAACGATGAAGTGAAGAAGACTTCTCTTACCTCATCGTTCATCGTTCCTACTTCATCGTTTCTTTTTTCTCTGAGCCCTCTGTGTCCTCTGTGGCTAATCATGACGTAAAGCCTTGACGGGATCGATCCGCGCGGCGCGGGCGGCGGGGTAGAGGGCGGCGACGATGGCGACGCAGACGGCGAAGGCGGTGGCGCCTAGCCAGAGGTAGGGCGGGAGCGCGAAGAAGTGTACGAAGGAGATGCCGCGCGGGCGTAGCCACTGGCGGTAGGCGATGTGGTTTGAGAGTACGTCAATGCCCCACGCGGCGAGCGACCCCGTGACGCCGCCCGCCAAGCCGATGAGCGCCGCCTCGACGAAGAAGATCAGCTTGATCTCACGGTCTTCCGCGCCGATGGCTTTCATGATGCCGATCTCGCGCGTGCGCTCGAGGATGGACATGATCATCGTGTTCGCGATGCCGAACGACGCGACGAGCAGCGAGATGCCGCCGAGCAGACCGAGCGACGCGTTGACGATCAGGAAGACCGTGCGCAGCTCCTTCAACTGATCGGCGACCGAGAAGGTCGAGAACCCGCGCCCGTTGATCGCCTTCTGCACGTCGGGCAGGATTTCCGGATCAGTCACGCGCACGACCGCCATCGGGTACCCTTTAGTCTCGCCCTCCTTGATCGCGCCGCTCGCGCGCGCCAGCTCGAACGCGACGCGGCTCAGCGACCCGCGATACCTGCGCGACCAGTCGCGCGCCGCCGCCAGCGGCACGTAGATGCTCTCCACGGGCATCATCCCGCGGAACTGGTTGCGGTTGCCCGCACCCTCGACCTCCGGCTTCAACACGCCGACGATCTTGAACGTCCGCGCCGCCAGATTCCCAGCAGGCTCCGCGCCGCCGCCTTCGTCTCCGAGCGGCAGACCGAAGAAGCTCATCCCGCCTTCGCCGCTCTCCCGCTCTCGCCCGCCCTCTGTCGGGCGTTCGCCTCGCCCGCCGCGCGGCGCGCGCTCGTTGTTCGCGGCGCGCGCTTCGTCATTGCTTGTTTCGTCGTTTCGTGTCGAGTCGTTCGCGCGCGCGCGCCCTCCGGCGTCGGGCGGCGCGAGCAGCTCGACGGTTTGACCGACGGCGTCCGCGGGCTTCTCGAAGCCGAAGGCGTTGAGGAAACTTTCGTCCACGACCGCCTCGTCGGCGTCGGCGCTCGCGATCATGCGACCGGCGGAGAAGTTCTTGAAGCGCGACGCCTGATTCGGCACGAGCGCGCCGCCCACGGAGTTCGGCTGCACGCGACCGTTCGCGCGCACATAGACGAAGAGCGAGACGTTCGGCTCGACGGAGGCGACGCCCGGGAGCCGCGCGATCTCCTGGATCGCCGCGTCGTCGAGCGTGCGCGTCGCGTTCGGCTGATTGCGGTTCGCGAGCCGCCCGGCGGCGCCCCTGTCGTCGTCGCCGCCCCTGCCCCGTTCGCCGCGCGCGTTCGCGTTGCTCGCGTTCGTGTTCGCGTTGCTTCCATTCGCGTTCGCGCCGTCGCCCGCGGGCTTGCCCGACAGCGCGGCGGCGACGATCTGATCGAGGCTGCGACCGGAGACCGTGATCTCGTTGAAGAGGTCGAGGTCTTTGAAGCGCTGCACGGTGTTGCGCTGCAAGCCGAGCCCGAACGAGACCATCGTCACGATCACCGCCACGCCGACGACGACGCCCATCGTCGTCAGGGACGCGCGCAGACGCGCCTCGCGCAGGTTGCGCAGCGCGAGGCGGAGGATGTCGGGAAACTTCATAAAGCTGGGGCCGGGGGTTGAGGATGAAGAAAATGTTTTCTTCCCTAACCCCCAACCCCTATCCCCTAACCCCTAGTTAAGCATCGCCTGTTGCAGGCGAACCTTCTTCAACTGCTCGCGCACCTGCTCGGCGTCGGGCGCGGGGCGCGAGAGGTATGTTTGAAGCTGCGTCACGGCTTCCTCGTAGCGACCGAGCTGCGCGAGGAGCACGCCGAGGTCGCGGTGCTCGTCGTGCGCTTCGGGGTCGAGCAGCATGACGCGCTCGACGACCGAGGCGGCGCGCGCGTGGCGGCCGCTCTGCGCGTAGACCGCTTTCAGGTTGCGGAGAATCCGCGCGAGGATTTCGCGGTTCGTCGCCGCGCGCAGGTGCTCGCTGGCGAGCGCGACCTGCCCGCCGTAGAGCCCGTCGAGGAGTTGCTGGCAGTCGTCCTCGCCAATCGCGCGCCGGTTGAAAGGATCAACCAACCGCGTCTCAGTCCCGCGCGCGGACTCAGCGTGCGCGCGGACGACGAAGTGACCCGGCAAGCCGACGCCTTCGACTTCGAGCCCGGCGCGGTGACCGAGCTCCATGTACACGACCGAGAGCGTGATCGGGATGCCGCGCCGCTCGTCTATGACGTAGGAGAGCAGGCTGTTGCGCGGGTCGTAGTAGTTCTCCTGATTGCCGACGAACGCGAGCTCCCTGAAGACGAACTCGTTGAGCGCCTCGACCGGCTCCCACGCCCGCGCCGCGACGTACGCGCGCGCCGCCAAGCCCAGCTCGAAGAGGCGCGCGCGGTAGTGCTCCACGTCCGTCGCGGGTTGCTCCTCGGCGGCGACCAAGAGCGCCGCGTGCGCCAGATCAATCGAGGCGTCCGGCTGCGCGGCGAGCTGCACGAACGCCCGACGCGCCTCCGCCGCACGAATCTTTCCAGCCGGAGTCATGGGAGGAAGGACGAAGGATGAGGGATGAGGGGTGAAAGTTTGAAGGCTCGATTTCGATCCGCCTTTTTATTCATCCTTCACCCTTCATCCTTCGCCTGCTATCGCTGGTCGAAGACGTGGTACACGGCGTCCGGCGTCCAGTCGGCGAGGCTGCGCGTGACGACGTCGGCGCCCGCCTCGCGCAGCGCCGACTCGGCGACCGTGTTCGTCACGCCGAGCGTGCGCATCCCGGCGGCGCGCGCCGACTTGATCCCGGCGGGCGCGTCCTCGATGACGAGACATTCGCGCGCCGCAATCGGCGGCTGCTGCGCGACGCGCCGACGCTCGTTCAAGAGTTCGAGCCCGCGCAGGTAGCCGGCAGGGTCGGGCTTGCAGGCCCGCACGTCCTCGGCGGTGACGAGCGCGTCGAAGGAGTTTGACAGCCCGGCGCGCGCGAGCACGGGCTCGATCTCGACGCGGCGCGCCATGCTCACGACGGCGAGCCGCCACTGGCGCGCGCACGCCTTGACGAAGGTGACGACGCCGTCGCACAGCGGCAGCTCGTCCCTGATTGACTCGACGTACCGCTCGGTCTTGCGCTCGATGAGCGCGCGCAAGTGTTCGTCGGTCGCTTCTTTGCCCGCGCGCGCGAAGTTGGCGCGGGAGAAGGTGAGATCGTCCATGCCGAGGCAGGCGTAGTAGTCGGCGTCGGTGAGCGGGACGCCTTCCGCCTCGAACAGCTCGCGGTAAGCCTTCAGGTGCAGCGGCTCGTCGTTGACGACGACGCCGTTGTAGTCGAACAGGATCGCTCGGAGCATCTTTCGTCGAAACCCGAAATTGAAGAGCCAGGTGAACGAACGCGATCAAGATACGACGCCTGCCGCGCAATGTCCAAAACTTGATCCCGCGCCCTCACGCCTCCGTGGCGCGCGACGATCCGGCTTTCGCGAGACGCGCGTTCTGCTCGGCGAAGAGCGCGGGCAGTCGCTCGCTCTCCAGCACGTCGAGGCGGCGCAGCACTTCGGCGAGGGCGAGCTCGTTCTTGAGGTTCACCTGGTAGTCGAGGTCTGACTTGAGCCTGTCCTTCTCCGCCTGCCGGTTCTGCGAGATGAGGATGATCGGCGTCAGGAACGCGGCCACCATGCCGTTGATCACGTCCATGAATGAGTACGGGTACGGATCGAAGCCCTGGTTGTGCAGCGCCCAGGAGTTGACGACCATCCAGACGAAGAGGAACGCGACCGTCAGACCGATGAATCCCCAACTGCCGCTCGCCGCCGTCAGCCTGTCCGCGGCGCGGTCGGCGAAGGTGCGGCGCGCGCGTTCTTCTTCGTTGGCGTTGCGCGAAACTCTGCGGCGCAGCAGCTCGTCCGTGCGGCGCAGGCGCGCCGAGATCGCCGAGACCATCGCGAGGGCGACGTCCGGGTGGCGTTGGACGAAGGCGTGGAAGTCCTCGCGCGCCAGGCGCGCGAGCCGCGCGTCTTCGATGACGGAGGCGTTCGCGGTGCGCGGCTTGCCCTCGATGATCGCCATCTCGCCGAGGAAGTCGCCGTCGGCGAGCTCGGCGAGCGTCACCTCCTCGCCGTCGTCGTCCTCGACGAAGACGCGCACGCGCCCGCGCTCGACGAGGTACATCGCGTCGCCCGCGTCGCCCTGCCGGAAGACGAACGCGCCGCGCGGGAGCGTCTCCGCCTTCAGCAGCGCGCGCAAGCCCAGCGCCTCGTCGTCGCTCAGCTTCTCGAACAGCGGCACGGAGCGCAGCGCCTCGATTGACATGCCCGGGGAGTCGTTAGTCGGCATCGTTTCAGCACCTCGAAGGAAACGATGAAGTAGGGACGCGGGGCGGTGAACTGAAGATCGCTGCCCTTACCTCACCGCGCGTCGTTCCTACTTCATCGTTACGATTTTCCCGTCCCTCATCTGGATCGTGCGGTCGGCGAAGCGCGAGGCGAGTTCGCGGTCGTGCGTGACCATCAGCACGGTGAGGCGGTCGCGCCCGACCATCGCGCGCAGGAGCGAGAGGAGTTCCGCGGCGCGGGTCGAATCGAGGTTTCCGGTCGGCTCGTCGGCGAGGAGCACGCGCGGGCGGTTGGCGAGCGCGCGCGCAATCGCGACGCGCTGCTGCTCGCCGCCGGACAACTCGGCGGGGCGGTGATCCCCGCGCTCGGCGAGTCCGACGCGTTCGAGCAGCTCGCGCGCGCGCTCGCCGCGGGCTCGCCCGGTGAGTCCGCCGAAGGCGAGGGCGAGCTCGACGTTCTCGGCGGCGGTCATCGTCGGGATGAGGTTGAAGTTCTGGAAGATCATGCCGACGGAGCGACGCCGGTAGCGCGCCATCTCCTTTTTATCCAGCGGGGCGAGCGAGCGCCCCTCGAAGACGACCTCGCCCGAAGTCGGCTGGTCGAGCCCGCCGAGCAGATTCAGCAGCGTTGACTTGCCCGAACCGGAAGTGCCCTGCAGCGCGACGAACTCGCCCTCGCCGACCGACACGCTCGCGCGGTCGAGCGCGACGACCAGATTCTCGCCCATCCGGTAATGCTTCGAGACCTCGCGCGTCTCGAGTAGTGCGTCCGTCATAATCGTTCAACGAGAAGCCGCCGCGTGCGAAATAACACGCGGCGGCGGCAGATGACAAGAAGAGTTTTCAGTTTACGGCTTTCAGTTCCCAGCCGGAGATGTTGACGCTAAAGATCGGATCGGCTGAAAACTCAAAACCGAATACTGTCGTCGCATTTTTCAGACGACTTTGTACTCCGAGTCAACCTCCTCGTCGGAGAAGGCGACGCGGTAGTTCTTCGACTGCTTCTGCTTGGTGATGAGCAGGTCGTCCTTCGTCTTCAAGAGATCGGCGCGGTTATAGACCGACAGCTCGAAGTTGAAGCCGTGCGTGATGGCGTCCTTCGGGCAAGCCTCGACGCAGTAGCCGCAGAAGATGCAGCGCCCGTAGTCGATGTTATAGACCTTCGCGTAGCGCTCATCCACGCCGGTGCGCTCTTCGGGCGGGCGCGGGTCGTCCGCCGCGACGATGTAGATGCAATCACTCGGGCACGCCGCCGCGCACAGAAAGCAGGCGACGCACTTCTCTCGACCGAGCTCGTCAACGTGCAGCAGGTGCTGCCCGCGGAAGCGCGGCTGCAAGGTGACGGGCTCGTCCGGGTACTGGACAGTCCACTTCTCCTGCGGAATCTTCGAGAACGTGACGCCCATCCCCTTGATGATCGCCCGCGTGGATTCGATGATGTCTGCGACGATGGACATTGCAACCTCGTGAATAGTGAATAGTCAATAGTGAATAGTGAATAGTAAATAGACAAAGCCGCTTCCGAACTATTCACTATTGACTATTCACTATTCACTATTGACTAGCTCTAGCTGGCTGAAGAAGTACGCGATCTCGATCCGCGCGTTCTCCTCCGAGTCAGAGCCGTGGACGGCGTTCTCGCCGATGGAGGCGGCGAACTCCTTGCGGATCGTGCCCGCGTCAGCCTTCGCCGGATCGGTCGCGCCCATCAGGTCGCGCCAAGCCTTCACCGCGCCGTCCCTTTCTAACGCCAACACGACGCACGGCGCGCTCGACATGAACTCCACCAGCCCCGCGAAGAACGGACGCTCGCGGTGCACCGCGTAGAACCCTTCAGCCTCCTCGCGCGTCATGCGAATCAACTTCATCGCGCGAATCCTGAAGCCGCCGTCCGTGATGCGCTGAATGATCGCGCCCGTCTTGCCAGCCCGCACCGCGTCGGGCTTGATGATGCCGAAAGTTAAGTTGCCGATCTGCTCTGACATTATGCGTCTTCGAGTCTCCTCTAAGATTTTATGACTAGCTTTGTCGCGGAGGATTGCCCTCGCGCATCTCGCGGACGATATCAATCAGCGCGTCCAGCCGCTGATCCGTGTGCTTCTGCTGCGCCGCCGACTCCGCTATCGCTTCCTCAGTTCGGATTTGCGCGTCGGCGAGCGCGGCGAGCTTGCGCTCGGAGTTTTCTTGCGCTGCCGCGAGCGCGTCGAGTCGCTCCTCGTGGCTGCGAACGACCTCGACGAGCGACTTTAGGTTTTCGCCCGTCTCCCGCGCCGACTCTCGCAGCTCGTTCATCCGATCTTCAGCCTTTTGTGCCCACTGCATCATCAGCCGCGAAAACTCCGTGAGGTTTGTGAGGCGTTCGTCGTCGCCCATTTGAGTTTCCTCCCAAGTCTTTAACGCTAAGCCGTCGCCGTCGCGCCGAGCGCGTCCTTCATCGCCTGCCCGATGTCGGCGGGCGAGCGGACGACGCGGATGCCCGCGGCTTCGAGCGCGGACATCTTCTCGGCGGCTGTTCCCTTGCCCCCGGCGATGATCGCGCCCGCGTGCCCCATGCGGCGTCCGGGCGGCGCGGTCTGCCCGGCGATGAAGGCGACGACGGGTTTCGTCACATTCTCGCGCGCGAAGGCGGCGGCTTCCTCCTCCGCCGCGCCGCCGATCTCGCCGATCATGACGATGCCCTCGGTCTCCGGGTCAGACTCGAACAAGGCGAGCGCGTCGCGGTGCGTCGTGCCGACGACCGGGTCGCCGCCGATGCCGATGGCGGTTGATTGACCGAGACCGAGCGCGGTCAGTTGTCCGACGGCTTCGTAGGTCAGCGTCCCGGAGCGCGAGACGACGCCGATGCGCCCCTCTTTGTGGATGTGTCCGGGCATGATGCCGACCTTGCACTTGCCGGGCGAGATCACGCCGGGGCAGTTCGGGCCGATGAGGCGCGTCTGCGTGCCTTCGAGGAAGCGCTTGACCTTCACCATGTCGAGCGCGGGGATGCCTTCGGTGATGCAGACGACGAGCGGCAGCCCTGCGGCGGCGGCTTCGATGATCGCGTCAGCGGCGAACGGCGGCGGCACGTAGATCACCGAAGCGTTCGCGCCAGCCTCGCGCACGGCTTCCTCGACCGTGTTGAAGACGGGGACGCCCTCGTGCGTCGTGCCGCCCTTGCCGGGCGTCACACCGCCGACGACCCGCGTCCCGTACTCGACCATCTGCCTGGTGTGGAACGTCCCCTCTTTACCCGTGATGCCCTGCACGACGAGGCGCGTATTCTTGTCAACCAGAACGCTCAACGCTTCCGCTCCTCAACCGACGAATTTTTCGAGCTTGATTTAAGCGCGCAGTATAGCACAGCAGGTTTGAGCGACTCTAACGGCGCGCCCTCACCAATCCGTCTTCAAAGGCGAGCCGATGATGAGGCGGTACGCGACGGGCGCGACGGCGACAGTCATGCTGATCCACGCCGCGGGGTATTTATAATCTTCGACGAGGAAGAGCAGGCGCGGCGGGATGTAGAAGAGGAGGATCACCGGGCTGACGAGGAGGAAGCCGAGTGCGCGCGAGAGCGCGTCGCCGACGCCCGCCGCGCGCACGTTCGATCCAGCCGTGACGGTGTTCCAGACGGCGAGGTTCACGAGCATGTAGGCGAAGAGGCAGAGGTCTGCGACGAGTTCTGCGGCGCGCGAGTCGCGCCAGTCCGGCGCGGGCGGCTTCTTGTAAGGCGTCATCGCGCGCCAGACGAGCGCCGTCGGGATCAGGCTGAGGAAGAAGACGAGCACGACCGCGCCGCCCGACGGCTCTGTCGGCAGCAGCGACATGATCGCGGCGGCGGTGATGAGCGTCAGCGCGAAGTGAAGCACCAGCAGGCAGCCGAACGCGCCCCCGATCTCCCCGCCGCGTTGTGCGAGCAGCCTCGCCTGAAGCGGTCTGCGCTTGAGCAGCGCGCCGACGATCTGCGCCGCGCAGGCTGCCGAGACGATGTAGAGGAGCCGGCGCGCCGCCGCCGGGTCGTCGGCGAGGTAAGTTTGGGAGAGCAGTCGCCCGACGTAGCGCGTCGTCAGGCGGACGAGGAAGACGTTGCAGACGAAGACGCCGAGGTCGAAGAGCAGACCGCGGAAGTTTGTCGGCAGAAACGTGCGCCGCCCTTTTTGCTTAGTTCGCTCGGTCAAGGAGAACCCTCGAGGCGGTCGCCGCCCCATGTCGTCATTCGCATAAAGGGTAAGACGGAAGATGCTTTTATGGCAGAATGCCCGCGCGAGTCAACGGCGAGGGCGAGACGCCGCCCGCCCGAGCAGCTCGCACACGTGCGCCGCGCCGGTCGCCTGCCGCCCCCGTCGCGCACCCTGAGGTATCAAAATTAAGCCCGCACGGAGAGACGAACCGTGAGCCTGACACTCCACTTCCTGCGCCACGGGCAGACGCCCGCGAGTAAAGAGGACATGTTCTGCGGTTCGGGTCTCGATCCCGAACTGACCGAAGACGGCGCGCGGATGGCGCAAGCCTTCGCCGACGCCTACTGCGCTCTTCCGTGGCGCGCCGTTTACGCGAGCCCCTTGCGCCGCACGGTCGCGACGGCGCGACCTCTGTGCGAGGCTTGCGGCTTGGAGCTGGACTTGCGCGACGGTCTGAAGGAGATCGGCTACGGCGCCTGGGAAGGCAAGACGAAGGACGAGGTTGAACGCGATTTCCACGACGACTATATCAAGTGGCAGGCAGACCCCGCGTGGCACGCGCCGACCGGCGGCGAGGGCGCGGTCGTCATCGCGCGCCGCGCGCTACAGACCGTCGAAGAGATCACGTCACGCTTCGACGACGGCAACGTCCTCGTCGTCTCGCACAAGGCGACGATCCGCATCATGCTCTGCGCCCTGCTCGGCATAGACGTGGGGCGCTTCCGCTACCGCCTGCTCTGCCCCGTCGGCTCGGTCAGCGTCGTCGAGATGACCCACCACGGACCGCTCCTGCGCGCCCTCGCCGAACGCTCACACCTCGACGCGCGACTGCGCTCGCTGCCGGGGACTTAGGAGCGACACCAGAATTCGCCACAGAGGACACAGAGGGAACGGAGGAAAGCCGATTGTCATTCCTCTGTGTTCCTCCGCGTCCTCTGTGGTGCATCTTTTTAACAGCTCATGATCACGCAAGCTCGAAACGCTCGCCGTACTGCGGCACTTCGACCGTCCAGCCGTATTGCTCGCGTATGTGCTGCGCCATCGCCTCGGCGGCGGCGGGCTCGCCGTGCGTGGTGAAGGCGCGGCGCGGCGCGGACGGCATCCCCGAGAGCCAGCGCAGGACTTCTTTCCAATCGGCGTGCGCCGAGAAGCCGCCGATCTGCTCGACGCGGCAGCGCACCGGAATCTGGTGCTTGAAGATCGAGACAGTGCGCGCGCCGTCCTCGATCTGGCGACCGATTGTCCCGGCGGCTTGGTAGCCGACGAACACAACGGTTGACTTCTCGTCCGGCAGATAACGCTGCGCGTGGTGGAGCACGCGCCCGCCCGTCATCATGCCGGAAGCCGAGATGATGATGCGCGTGCCCTGCTCGTCGTTCAGCCGCTTCGACTCCTCGCGCGACGCGGCGGTGAGCATCGAGTGCGTGCGCAGCGGCGCGCGCTGCTCTCGGATGATCGTCGCGTACTCCTCGTCGTGCTCTTCGGTGCGCTGGCTATAGACCTGCGTCGCGGCGGCAGCCATCGGCGAGTCAACGCGCACGGGCAGGATCGGAATCTTCTGCTCGTCTTCGAGTTCGCGGATGAGGTAGATCAACTCCTGCGTGCGACCGACGGCGAACGCCGGGATGAGGACGACGCCGCCGCGCTCCCGCGTCTCGTTGATGATCTGCGCGAGCTTCACTTTCGGGTCGGTCGGATCGTGCAGGCGGTCGCCGTAGGTTGACTCGACGAGCAGGTAGTCGCACGCGGGCGGCGGCTCCGGGTCTTTGATGATCGGCTGATCGTAGTGACCGAGATCGCCGCTGAACAAGACGCGACGACCTTTCTCGTCCGCGCCAGCGCCTTCTAGTTCGACGTGGACGAGGCTCGATCCCAGGATATGCCCGGCGATGCGGAACGAGGCGCGCACGCCTGTCGCCACGTCTAACGGCTCGCCCGTGTTCTGCTGCGGTCGGACGAGCTTGAGAGTCGCGCGCGCGTCGTCTTCGGTGTAGAGCGGGAGCGCGGGCTGGTGGCGCGAGAGGTTGTGTCGGTTGCGGTAGTCCGCCTCTTCCTCCTGCAGCCGCGCGGCGTCGGGCAGGAGAATCTTTAAGAGGTCGGACGTGCCGCGCGAGCAGTAAACGGGACCGCCGAAGCCCTGCGCGACGAGGCGCGGCAGGTAGCCCGTGTGATCTATGTGCGCGTGCGTGATGAGCACGGCGTCGATCTCCGACGGGCGGAACGGCGGGTCTTGCCAGTTGCGATCTTTTAGCTCGCGCAAGCCCTGAAACATCCCGCAGTCAACGAGCACGCGCGCCGTGTCAGTCTCGATCAGATACTTCGAGCCGGTGACCGTGCCCACGCCGCCCCAGAAAGTCAGTGTCGCCATCGGGTCGCTCCTGTCCGCGTGAAGTCTGAAAGCCTTTTTGCTTCCCTCTTCGCGAGCTTTGCGCCTTCGCGTGAGACTCATTCACGCGAAGGCGCAAAGCTCGCGAAGAAACACTGCGTTGCCGAACTCTATTTCTTCACTTCCTTCGTGACGACGAGCGTCGCGACGTACTCGTCAGGCTTCGGCTGATGTTTGACCGAAGGGTGCGGCGACAGCTCGGCGAGCGCGATCTTGTACGCGCCGAAGTCGTAGTCTTTCGGCGTCAGATTCGTGTTGAGATCGAACTCGGCGCAGTCGCCCTTCGCGTCGCGCACGGAGACGTGAGCCCGCGCGTTGCCCGCCCAGACGCAGGTCGCGCCTTCGGGGCAGCGCGAGTCGTCTTTAACTGAGACGAACGTGATCTTCAAGCCTTCGCGCTCGATCCTCAACTCTTCGCCGACTTTGACGACGAACCCGTCCTTCACGCGCGCGTCCCTCTCCTTCGCCGGGTCGGACGACTTCTGCGCCGCCGCGACCGACGCGAGCAGAATCAACAGCAGCGTCCACCTCAAAGATTTCATGTGCTTCCTCCGTCCTACTCTGAACTTCGACCCGACTCACCGTAGGCGAATCGGGCTCGTTAGTAGAACGCGCGAGGCGTTGCACTCTTGCCGACCAAAGAGTGATGAGTACTGCGCGTGTCTTGAGCACTTTCTCAGTACTCAGCACTCAGTACTCATCACTTCAGTCATCCCGCCAGCGCGACGACCTTCTCGGCGGCGTCCTTCATGCCGCTGGCGACGGTGAAGTTCATGCCGGACTCGGCGATGAGTCGCCTGCCCTCCTCGACGTTCGTGCCTTCGAGCCGGACGACGACGGGCACCCGGACGCCGATCTGCTTCGCCGCCTCGATGACGCCGCGCGCCACCATGTCGGTGCGGACGATGCCGCCGAAGATGTTGATGAGCACGGCGCGCACGTTCGCGTCGGCGAGCAGGATGCGGAACGCCGCCGCGACGCGCTCTTGAGAGGCGCCGCCGCCGACGTCTAAGAAGTTGGCGGGCTCGCCGCCCGCGAGCTTGATGATGTCCATCGTCGCCATCGCGAGTCCCGCGCCGTTGACCATGCAGGCGATGTTGCCGTCGAGCTTGATGTAGTTGAGATCGAACTTGGAGGCTTCGATCTCCAGCGGCTCCTCCTCGTTCAGGTCGCGCAGGTCTGCGAACTCCTTGTGGCGGAACAAGGCGTTGTCGTCGAAGTTCACTTTGGCGTCGAGGGCGACGAGTCGCTTGTCTTCCGTCAGCAGGAACGGGTTGATCTCCATGAGCGAGGCGTCGAGCTGCTCGTAAGCCGCGTAGAGCGACTGCATGAACTTCGCCGCCTGATTGATCAACTCGGAAGGCAAGCCGAGACCGAAAGCGAGCTTGCGCGCTTGGTAGGGGCGGAAGCCGACCGCCGGATCAATCGTCTCCTTCAGAATCTTTTCGGGCGTCGTGGCGGCGACCTCTTCGATGTCCATGCCTCCGGCTGAGGAAGCCATGAAGACGGGTCGTCCGGTCGCGCGGTCGAGCACGATGCCGAGGTAGAACTCTTTGTCAATCGGCAAGCCCTCTTCGACGAGCAGCACGCGCACCTCGCGCCCTTCGGGTCCGGTCTGGTG
>JAIVGV010000147.1 GCA_020201365.1 Acidobacteriota bacterium | reverse complement strand
AGCCCTACACGCCCGCCGCGCTCGTCGAGCTCTTCCGCGACAAGCCGCTCGACTTCGCGCCCGGCGAGAAGTTCGCCTACAGCAACTCCGGCTATCACCTGCTCGGTCTCGTCGTCGAGAAGGCGTCGGGCGTGCCTTACGCGAAATTTTTACAGGACAACATCTTCGCGCCGCTCGGCATGAGGAGCACCGGCTACGACGACTCGCGCACACTCGTCCCGAACCGCGCGAGCGGGTACGTCTGGACGGGGCAGGCGCTCGTCAACGCCGCTTACCTCAACATGGCGATCCCGTTCTCCGCGGGCGCGCTCTACTCGACCGCGGAAGATTTATTGACCTGGGACAAGGCGCTCTACACCGAGAAGCTCGTCCCGCGCAAAACGCTCGAAGAGATTTTCACGCCGCTCAAGCAGATGTCGCCCGACATGGGCTACGCCTACGGCTGGGGCGTCGGCAAGATGCACGATCACCAAGTGATCTGGCACAACGGAGGCATCAACGGCTTCGCCACCGACATCGCGCGCTTCCCCGCCGACCGCGCGACCGTCATCGTGCTCAGCAACAACGAGAACGCGCCCTCGGATCGCATCGCGCGCGATCTCTCCGCCATCCTCTTCGGCGCGCCGTATAAGATTCCCGTCGAGCGCAAAGTCGTCGCCGTCGCCTCGGCGACACTCGACAAGTACGCCGGTCAGTACCAGCTCGCGCCCGGCTTAGTCCTCACGATCACGAACGACGGCGGGAAGCTCTCGGCGAGCGCGCCCGGACAGCCCGTCGTCGAGATGCTCCCCTCTTCGGAAACCGAGTTCTTCCTGAAAGTCGTTGACGCGCAGGTGACTTTCGTCACAGACGCGCAGGGGCGGGTGACGGGGCTGGTTCTGCATCAGGGCGGCCGCGACACGCCCGCGAAGAAGATCAAATAGAACGAGACGTCCGCGGCGAGTCGCTTAACTCAAGCAAGGTAAGAGACCCGCGAGGCGTACGCCTCGCGGGTCTCTTGAATGGATCGAAAGGTCTGAGACTACTCGGTCTTCTGCGTCGCGGGCGTGCTCTCGCGCAGGAGTTCCAAGGGCTTCTTGAGCCGCGTGTCTTCGGGCGCGACCGCTCAAGCACGGCGACACTACGCCTTGAGTAGCAGGAGATTTTTTGGAGGTGTGGTTGAGGGGAGAACTCGACTACATCACGCCGGCCGCCGCATGGCTCAAGACCGCCTCGTCCGCGCCGCACACAAGGTGTGAGTCTTCCTCTTCGCTTTCATGACTCGTGATAATGTCGAACAGTTTGGCGCTGTTATCCCGGACTGACAATCTCTCTTCCCGCACGACATCGCCGGTCGAGAACCCCCAGGCGCAGACACCCGTGCCGATGTAGGTCGCGAGTTTGACCAACACGGCTAAGGACGCTTCCGCGTCTCGCCAGAAGGAGCTGCCTTCCGTCTCGTCTATCACGGCGTCAATGATGTGCCCCTCTTTCAAATAGATCCACCCGGCACAGTTCATCACCGCTTCATCAAGTGCGCCCGTCGCGTCATTAAACTTGTTCGACTCCCGCGCCCTCATCAACGTCGTGTTGTCCCAGTGAAGCTCGATGTATCCGTTCATCTTGCCGCGCTGAACAATATCCAGAAGCTCCGCCAGCGAGATGATCCCGCCGAGTTGTACCGAGGCGAAGAGCGGCGAATTATCTCCCGTTTTGTGTTCGGCGCGCGCGGGAACGCTTGCTTCCACGTCTTCGTTCACCAGCGGGTCGTTTTTCAGTTGCGGGTGCTCCATGATGGCGCGCGAGACACTCTGCACCATCTGCTCGATAGCGAAGGGCTTGGACAGATAATCGAACGCGCCCATCTTCATCAGCCCGCTGGCATACTCTTTATCGTCGATCCCGGAGAAGAGGATGACCGGTACGTCCGGCCACTTCTGCTTGATCACGCTGAGCAATTCCAGCCCGCTCATGCCGGGCATGGAGATGTCCGTCAGCACGAGGCTGTAGGGCGCGGCTTCAAGCCTCTTCAGCGCCTCTTCGGCGGATTTCACCGCGTAGCAGGGGAAGTCTTCCGATAACAGGTCTTGAAGGACTCCGCGCAGCGTCGTGTCGTCTTCGACTATCAGAATGGAAATCATCTAGAGCCTCGCTGGATTGGGTTGTGGAACGCGGGGACTAGCCGAGACGGTGAGAGCCCCCTCCAAGGGTTGAAGATCAGCGTGTTGGCAACGGGGTAAGGCTCACGAGACCGGGGCGGCTTGGGTCTCGACATAACTCTAATCAAACGTCGTACCGCTCCGCGCGACGAGTCTCTGGCGCGTGCTCGTGGGAAAATAGGCGTGTCTTTCTTGATGCCCGTCGCCAGAGCTGACCGACTCCATCAGAATGACTAATCAAATTGATTCCTTGCCGGTTCATTCGACGGTTCCCGACCCGCCGCACGGGCACGCGTCGCCAGATGTGCGCGGTACGTCCGCAGGCGTGGATAAAAAGGAAAAGGGCGTAGAAGCAGCCCGGCTTCTACGCCCCGATCATCTATTGGGCGGGTTCTGGCTACTCGGTCTTCTGCGTCGCGGGCTTGCTCTCGCGCAACAGATCGAGCGCCTTCTTGAGCTGCGTGTCTTCGGGCGCTTGCTTCGGCGACGCGGCTTCGGGCGCGGCCTCGCGCTTGTCGGGCGAAGCCGAAGGGCGCGCGATTGAATCGTCGTCGTTGCCCGTGAGATCGTCCGGGTCGACGGCTTCGGCTAGTTCGGGTCGCTTGACCTCGACGGTCGGCGCGACGCCCGCCCCGAGGAACGGCTTGCCCTTCGGCGAAGCCCACTTGACGACCGTGAGCAGCAGCCCGTCGCCGCCGCGCAGCGGGAACAACTGCTGATCCGTGCCCGCGCCGAAACTCTTCTCGCCCACGACCTCGCCGCGCTTCGCGTCCTCGAAGGCGGACGCCACGACCTCCGCCGCGCCGGCCGTCCCGCGATCTATGAGGACGACGGCGGGGCCGTCGAAGATCGCCTGCTTCGGATCGGCGGTCAACGTGTTCAGAATCTTCCCCCCCTTGCCGACCGTCTCGGCGAGCGTCCCCGTCTTGATGAACAGGTTCGCGACCTTCACGCCCTCTTCGAGCGAGCCCCCGGCGACGCTCCTGAGATCGAGCACGATCTTCGTCGCGCCCTGCTTCAACAACTCCTGCACGCGCTTTTGCACGTCCGCGCTCTCGCCCGCGGCGAGGCTGTTGACGTGCACGATGCCGATCTTGCCAGCCTCCATGCGCGCCTCCGCGGCGGGCACGTCAACGGGTCTGCGCTTGACCGTGACGACGAACGGGCGCGTGCCCGCGCGCAGGACTCTCAGCTTCACCTCGCTGCCCGGCGCGCCGTTTAAGAGTTGCTTCGCGTCGTAGAGCGAGATGTCGCGCGTCGCCTTCGAGTCGATGTACTCGATGATGTCGCCAGCCTGCACGCCCGCCTCGTCCGCGGGTCCCCCTTTGACCGGCGCGATGACGTAGAGGTAAGACGCGACTTGCGACAGCTCCGCGCCGATGCCGACCTGGCTCTTATCAATGTTGGCGCGGTAGTCGCGGACTTGGTCAACCGTGAGGTAGGTCGAGTACGGGTCGAGCCCGTAGGCGAGACCGCGCAGCGCGCCCGCGCGGACTTTGTTCAGGTCGGGCTCGTCAACGTAGTCGTCGTTGATGTGCTGCAGTACGCTCTCGAAGATGCGTAGCTGCGCGCCCGGATCGTTCTGCTGCTGCGCGCGCGTGAACATCCAACCGCCCACCACCGCGTAGAGCGCGAGCGTGGCGGAGAAAACGACGACGGCGAACTTACTGCGAAATGACATTCAAACTACCTCGTAGGAAATTCCGAAGGCTGCGGACGCGGAGAAGACTCGCAAGCCCCCGCCCGAACCGTGCTGCGATGATACTTGACGGCGGCGGCGCGGGCAAGAAACCGAAGCGACGTTGGCGGGCTGCCGACGCGCTGCGCTATACTCGCCCGGCGAACAGTCTTGCCGACCAAAGATCAGATCGCGCGCAACGAAAAGCCGCGCCCCGCCCAGCGCGGGCGGCTCCTCGCGCTCGATCTCGGGGCGCGCCGCGTCGGGGTAGCCGTCTCGGATGAGATGCGCGTCAGCGTCCGCGCTCTGCCTGTGTTGCCCCGCGGGAGCTGGAAAAATCTGGTCGCCTCGGTCGCCCGCCTCGTCAGCGACTTTGACGCCGCCGCGGTCGTCTTAGGTTTGCCGCTCCGCCTCGACGGCACGGAGGGCGACGCCGCCCGAGAGACGCGCCGCCTCGCACGCAACCTCGAACTCTCGCTCGAAGTCCCCGTCCACTTGCAGGACGAGCGCCTAACTTCCCGCGCCGCCGAGGAGACCCTGCGCGACGAGGGCGCGGCGCGCGCCGAGATCAACGCGCGCGTTGACGGCGAGTCAGCCGCGCTCACCCTGCGTGACTTCATAGCCAGCCGCGAACGCGGTTGAGTATGCGACGAGCGTGACCGTGCTCTCTCATCAAACGGCGCCGTCCCCCTTGTGATCAATGAGACTTCTTCGACGCCTTCTCATCCTCGTCATCCTCGTCGCCTGCGCGTGCGGCGTCTTCGGCTTCTGGATCGCGCGCGATCTGCGCACGCCGCGACAGCACGCCGCCGCTGCCGTGTACATCGAAATCCCGCGCGGCTCGACGCCCGCCGAGATGCTCGCCCGACTCAAGTCCAAAGGCGTTATCGGACGTGAGTGGACGCTGCTGCTCTACGTCCGGCTGCGGGGCTTAGGTCCGAAGCTGAAGGCTGGCGAGTACCGCTTCCCTTCGCCGATCACGCCGCTCCAAGTCCTGCGCAAGTTAGAAGAGGGCGAGGAGCGGCTCGATCGCTTCACCGTCATCGAAGGCTGGACTCGCTTCGACATCGCCAACGCGATGGCTCGCATCCCCGAACTCAAAGTCGCCGACGCGGACGAAGCGCTGCGCCTGATGGACGACACGACGCTCATACGCGATCTCGATCCGCGAGCCGACAACCTCGAAGGCTACCTCTTCCCGGACACCTACAACT
>JAIVGV010000275.1 GCA_020201365.1 Acidobacteriota bacterium | reverse complement strand
GACATGTTCGAGACGATGTACGCCTCGCACGGGGTCGGCTTAGCCGCGCCGCAGGTCGGCGTCTCGCAGAGACTCTTCGTGATGGACTGCTCCGGCGGGCAAGACCCCGCGCAGCGCCTCGCGCTCGTCAACCCGACGGTGCTCGCCGTCGAAGGCGAGCAGGTCGGCGACGAAGGGTGTCTGTCGTTTCCCGGCATCTTCTTCGAGGTCAAACGATCCTTGCGAGCCGTCGTCCGCGCGCAGGACGCAAACGGCGAGGAGTTCGAGCTCGACGGCATGAACCTCACGGCGCGCTGCATGCTGCACGAGACGGATCACTGCGACGGCGTCGTCTTCATCAACCACACGACGGCCTTAAAGCGCGAGTGGGTCAAGCGCAAGATGAGGCGGCTGGCGAAGGCTGGCAAGTGGGTCTGAGTTAGAAGTCGAGGTTACGAGATTCAACAAGGGCGGTCGTCGCGCGTCGTGCGGCGACCGCTTTTTGCGTCGCGTTGTGCTAACATTTCGGCGTCAAGTAACAGCATGATGGTAGGGGCAGGGCTTGTCCCTGCCCGCAGCGGGCGCGAGCACGCTCACGTCTTCCGCAGTCATTCGGACGGCGATTGATTGCGAACCACTTTCCGCGCTATCGCGCGGGCGGGCAGGGACAAGCCCTGCCCCTACAATTTCTTCTACGCGGGAGTCTTTATGGCGAGCGAATTTCGTAACGAGGCGTTGACGGATTTTTCGAGAGAAGAGAACGCTGCGGCGATGCGCGCGGCGATAGAAAAAGTGCGCGGCAATCTTGGGCGCGACTACCCGCTCGTCATCGGCGGCGAGCGCGTGATGACCGGGCGCACGTTCGAGAGCCGCAACCCGGCGCGCAAGACCGAGGTCGTCGGTCGCTTCCAGAAGGCGAACGCGGAGCTGGCGCGCCAGGCGGTCGGGACGGCGGACGAGACGTTCAGGACGTGGAGTCGCGCGCCCGCGCGGGAGCGCGCCGATCTGCTCTTCCGCGTCGCGGCGATGATGCGCGAGCGGCGTCACGAGCTGTCGGCGTGGATGGTCTTCGAGGTGGCGAAGACTTGGGCGGAAGCCGACGGCGACACCGCCGAGGCGATAGACTTCTGCGAGTTCTACGCGCGCGAGATGCTGCGCTACGCCGACACTCAACCGCTCGTCCACCTCGAAGGCGAGCGCAACGAGCTGACCTACATCCCGCTCGGCGTCGGCGTCGTCATTCCCCCTTGGAACTTCCCGCTCGCGATCATGGCGGGCATGACCGCCGCCTCGGTCGTCACCGGAAACACCGTCGTCCTCAAGCCCTCGTCCGACGCGCCGACCATCGCGTACAAATTTTTCGAGCTGCTCGAACAGGCCGGGATGCCGCCGGGCGTCGTCAACTTCTGCCCCGGCGCGGGCGGCGAGGTCGGCGACACGCTGACGGATCACCCGCGCACGCGCTTCGTCGCCTTCACCGGCTCGAAGGAGATCGGCTTGCGCGTCGTCGAGCGCGCGGCGAAGCATCAGGAGGGGCAGGTCTGGATCAAGCGCGTCGTCGCCGAGATGGGCGGCAAGGACGCGATCGTCGTGGACAGCGACACCGATCTTGACGACGCGGCGGCGGGCGTCGTCCAGTCAGCCTTCGGCTTCCAGGGGCAGAAGTGCTCCGCCTGCTCGCGCGCCATCATCCACGCCGACATCTACGACTCGCTGATCGAGAAGATCGCCGAGCGCACCGCGAAGATCAAAGTCGGCGACCCGACCTTGCAGGCGACGACGATGAGCGCCGTCATCAACGAAAAGGCTTTCAAGACGATCAACGACTACATCGAGAGGGGCAAGGCTGACGGCGGCCGCCTCGTCGCGGGCGGCGGCTCGGACGGCGAGCAGGGCTTCTTCATCGAGCCCACAGTCATCGCCGACGTGAAGCCGGGGGATCGCATCGAGCAGGAAGAGATTTTCGGACCCGTCCTCGCCTGCGTCCGCGCCGCGAACTTCGACGACGCACTGCGGATCGCCAACGACACGGAGTACGGCTTGACCGGCGCGGTCTATTCCGACGACGAGGAGAAGCTCGAGCGCGCGCGGCGCGAGTTCCACGTCGGCAATTTGTATCTCAACCGCAAGTGCACGGGCGCGCTCGTCGGCGTCCACCCGTTCGGCGGCTTCAACATGAGCGGCACCGACTCGAAGGCGGGCGGGCGCGACTACCTCGGTCTCTTCATGCAGGCGAAAGTCTCCGCCGAGAAGATCAGAGCGGGCTACACCGCCAAAGAGAAGCGAACCGTAATCTAACTTTGTAGGGGCAGGGCTTGTCCCTGCCCGTCGGGCGCGCGAGCGCGAAGACGACGGGCGCGTGCTTTCGACACTGAAAGGACGCGCCTCTTTAATTTAGCGTGCTGTCACACGCTACGGGCAGGGACAAGCCCTGCCCCTACGGTTCATAAATGCGTTTAGTCTTCATGGGCACGCCCGAATCCGCCGTGCCGACGTTGCGCCGCATCCTCGCGGACGGGCACGAGGTCGTCGCCGTCTGGACGCAGCCGGATCGCCCTGCGGGTCGCGGCAACAGACTTCACGCGCCGCCCGTCAAGCAGTTCGCCGTCGGGCGCGGTCTCACCGTCCACCAGCCCGAAAAGATCAAGACGGAGGAAGCGCGCGCTCTGTTCGAGTCGCACGAGGCGGACGCGGCGGTCGTCGTCGCCTACGGTCGCATCCTGCCCGCGTCGTTCCTGCGCGCGCCGCGGCGCGGCTGCGTCAACGTCCACTTCTCGCTGCTGCCGAAGTACCGCGGCGCGGCTCCGGTCAACTGGGCAATCGTGCGCGGCGAGAGCGCGTCGGGCGTCACCACGATGCAGATCGAGGAGACGCTCGACACCGGCGCGATCTACCTGCAGCGAGTGACGGAGATCGGCGACGAAGAGACCGCGCCCGAACTACTCGCGCGGCTCGCCGAACTGGGCGCCGATCTTCTCGGCGAGACGCTGGCGCGCTTCGACGAGATCGAGCCGCGCGCGCAGCGCGACGCAGAGGCGACCTACGCGCCCGTGCTCCGGCGGGAGGACGGCTTGATTGATTGGTCGTCGAGCGCCGCTGAGATCGAGCGCCGCGTGCGCGGCTTCCAGCCGTTCCCTAACTCCTTCACGACGTTCCGTTCGCAGCGCCTCGTCGTCTGGCGCGCGCGCCCGTTCGGCGGGGAGGGCGACGCCACGACGGACACAAGTCGCGCGGCGGCGGTTCATGCGCCGGGCGAGATCGTCGCGGCGCGCGGCGACGAGTTCGTCGTCTCGTGCGGGGCTGGGACGGCTCTGCGTCTCGTCGAAGTTCAGGCGGAAGGGAAGCGCCGGACGAGCGCGCGCGATTTCGTGAACGGGATGCGCCCGCGCGTCGGTGAGAGGTTGGGGTGACGACAGGCGCGCGGAAAAGTTTCCGGCACAAGCGGGCAGGGGCGCGCGACGAAACGCGTCGCGTCTCTCCCGCCCGTGCGGCGGCGTTCGAGGTGTTGCGGCGCGTGGAGGAGGAAGGGGCGTTTGCGTCCGTCGTACTCGCACACACGGTCGGCGAGTTGCGCGCAGATGATCGCGCGCTCTGTTACGAGCTGACGCTCGGCGTGCTGCGCTGGCAGTTGTGGCTCGACGCGCTCGTCAGCCACTTCGCGGGGCGCGACGCCGCGACCGTGGACGCGCCCGTGCGCCGCGCGCTCCGGCTCGGTCTCTACCAGTTGCGCTTCCTCACGCGCGTGCCCCCGTCGGCGGCGGTCAACGAGTCCGTGAACCTGATTCACGCGGCTGGCTTGCGCGCGGCTTCCGGCTTCGCCAACGCGGTCTTGCGGCGCGCGACGCGCGAGCCGGAGTTTGATCCGGCGACGACGGCGCGCGGCGAGTTGGAACGAATCTCAATCGCGACCTCGCACCCGGCTTGGCTCGTCGCGCGCTGGGCTGCGGAGTTCGGTGCGTCGGAGGCGGAGCTCGTCGCGCGCGCGAACAACCAGACGCCGCCGGTCGCGTTTCGCGTCAACACGCTGCGCGCCGGCGAGCGGGAGGTGATCGAACGCTTGCGCGGGGCGGGCGTCGAGGTCGAAGAGTCGAGGATCGCGGCGGGCGCGTGGCGCGTGGCGGCGGGGGCGGGGGGCGCCATCTTGCGGGCGCTCGCGGCGGAAGGGCTGGTTTACACGCAGGACGAGGCGTCGCAGCTCGCCGGGCGCGCCGTCGGGGCGCGAGAGGGCGAGAGCGTGCTCGACGTGTGCGCCGCGCCGGGGAGCAAGGCGACGCAGCTCGCGACGCTCGCGCGGGATCGCGCGACGGTCGTCGCGTGCGACTTGTACGGTCACAGGCTGCGGGCGGTGAACGAGGCGGCGCGGAGGCTGCGCGTCGGAAACTTGATCACGGTCGCGCTCGACGCGGAAAGTGCGCCGCTGCCGTTCGCCGCAGGGTCGTTCGACCGCGTGCTCGTTGACGCGCCGTGCACGGGGACGGGGACGCTCAGGCACAACCCCGAAATCCGCTGGCGCATCACACCGGCGGACGTTGAAGAACTCGCCGCGCGGCAGCGACGCATCCTCGCCAACGCGGCGCGCGCGGTTCGAGCGGGCGGGCGGCTCGTCTATTCGACGTGCTCGCTTGAGCGGGAAGAGAACGAGGCGGTCGTCGAAAGCTTCCTCGCGGCGCACGGGGAGTTTCGGCAGATGAGAACGGGCGCGCCGGAGGGACTGTTGAACGCGAGCGGCGCGGCGCGCACGTTCCCGCACCGCGACGGCGCGGACGGCTTTTTCGTCGCAGTTCTGGAGCGCGGGTAGCCGCCTTGCGGCGCGCTCGGAGCGGGTGCTAGACTCTCGCGCTTGAATCGGCGCGCGCGGGTCGCGTCGCTCGTTTTACGGACGCGAAAGGATCGGATTTGGCAAAAGGCGCGATCACGTCTCTGCTGGGCAGGCTCGCCACGCTCGTCCTCGTCGCCTTCGTCTTCCTCTTCGCGCTCGTCGGCACGGTCGTCCTCTCGCTGCACAGCCCCAACGTCAAAGTGCCGGAGGTGGTCGGCAAGAGCGCGTCGGAAGCCGAGCAGGCGCTCGCCGACGCGGGGCTCAACGTGCGCACGCGCGCCCGCCGCTTCAGCGCCGAGGTCAAGCCCGACACCGTGCTCGATCAGGCGCCGCGCGCGGGCGTCGAGGTGAAGAAGGGGCAGACCATCGCCGTCGTCTTAAGCCGCGGCGAGGCGAAGGAGGGCGAGTCTTCGGTCGGCGTCACCAAGCAGGAAGAGAACGCTAAGAACGGGAACGCGCAAGGCGCGAACGCGGGCGGCGAGTCGAACGCGAACGCCAACGCGAACAACGCGAACAACGCGAACAAGCCGAAGAAGAAGAAGAACGCGAACAACGCGAACAACGCGAACGCCAACGGCAACGCGCCCGGTAACGTCAACTCGAACCTCAACACGAACCTCGTCGTCAACAGCACGAACACGGGCAACGAGCGCGAGACCGCCGAGCCGACGCCGGGCAACCGCAACGCCGCGACGCCGCGCAACTCAAACACGACGACTAACGGCGTGCGCAACCTGGACACGAACACGGCGGGCGCGACCAACTTGAACACCAACGCCCTGCGCAGCCGCACCGTGACGAACCGCAACGCGAACCGCCGCCCGCCCGGCGAGTGAGCATTGGGCGAAGCCGCCCGCCGCGCGAGGGGCTTCGCCGGGACGGCTCGCCATGTTTGATTCCATCGTCGGCGGTCGGAATTTTCGAGAGCCGTGAAGACAGTCGAGATCGCGCCTTCGATTTTGTCAGCCGACTTCGCGCGGCTGGGCGAGGAGGTAGCCGCCGCCGAGCGCGGGGGCGCGACGCTGCTGCACTGCGACGTGATGGACGGGCATTTCGTCCCGAACCTGACCATCGGCTTGCCCGTCATAAAATCGCTGCGCCGCGCAACCCGACTCCCGCTCGACGCGCATCTAATGATCTCCGAGCCGGGGCTCTACGCCGACAAGTTCGTCGAGGCGGGCGCGGCGATGGTCTCGGTTCACGTCGAGGCTGACCCGCATCTGCACCGGACGCTCGCCTGCATTAAAGGGGCGGGCGCTGCGGCAGGTGTGGCGATCAACCCGGCGACGCCGCTCGGCGCGCTCGAAGAGGCGCTCGCTTACGCGGATTACATTCTGATCATGTCCGTCAACCCCGGCTTCGGCGGGCAGAAGTTCATCAAGACCTCGCTCGACAAGGTGCGGCGGCTGCGCCGCATGATCGACGAGCGGGGCTTACAGACGCGCATCGAGATCGACGGCGGCATCGGCGCGGAGAACATCGCCGAGGTCGTCGCCGCCGGAGCCGAGATCGTCGTCGCCGGGACGGCCGTCTTCGGCGCGGGCGATCCCGCGAACGCCGTGCGCGAGCTTCGCGACGCCGCGGCGCAGTGGGTCTGAAAGGCAAGTTTGAAGTATGAAGGCGGAAGGCGGAAGGCGTGATCACTCAAGTCGGGCGATTACTCTTTCATCCTTCATCCTTCCGCCTTCATACTTAGATTCCTGGAGGTTTTACCGAATGCGTTTTCGTAGTTTCGTGGTCGCCGTGACGTGCGCGGCTGTCGTCGGGGGAGCCGCGCCCGCCGGGTCGCTCGCGCGCGCGGGTCAGTCGCAGCAGAAGAGCGCGGGCGGCGAGGGCTCGCCCTCGGAGCGCGTCTCGGTCATGCGCTCGAAGCTCGACGGGCTGCGCCACTCGCTCAGCGCCGCGCTCGCCTCCTTCAACGCGGCGGGCGACGACAAGGCGCAGAAGAAGTCGGCGGACGACGCCGCGGCGCGCCTGCGCGGGCTCGACCGCGAGGCGAGCCAACTGCTCGGCGAGGTCGTGGACATCGGCAACAAGATTGACCGGCAGGATAAGTTCGAGCCGTCGCAGATCGGTAAGCTCGAAACCGCCGTGAGCGATCTCAGCGACCGCGCGGAGAAGGCTCTGCAGGAGACGGCGGGCGAGCGCCGCGTCGCCTCCGCCGCGGCGTCGTCCTCCTCGTCCGGTTCGACCACGCGCAAGAAGAAGGGCGGCGGCTTCCTCGGCATACACCTCTTCGGCGGGGGCGGCGGCGACGAGGAGAAGTACGCCGACCTGATTAACGGCGTGAAGCCGGGGCGCGACCGCGAGCTGTTCGAGGAAGCCGCGCGGCTCGCGCGCAAGGACAACTACGAGGGCGCGCGCCTGCTCTTCGAGACGATCATCAACACCTACCCCGACTCGCCCTACCTGCCGCACGCGAAGCTCGCCATCGCCGACACCTTCTACCTCGAAGGCTCGACGAGTTCTCTCATTCAAGCGGGCAACGCCTATCAGGAGTGGCTCACGTTCTTCCCGACCGATCCGCTCTCCGACGAGGTGATGCTCAAAGCCGCCGAAGTCGAGATGCGGCAGATGGGTCTCCCTGACCGCGACGTCCTCCACGCGCGCAAAGCCGAGCAGCGTTTGAAGGCGTTGATGCAGCAGTTCCCCAACACCTCGCTCAAGCCCGACGTGCAGGTGCGCCTGAACGAGGTGCAGGAGAACCTCGGCATGCACACCTTCCAGATCGGGAACTTCTACTGGGATAGGTACGTGCGCGGCGTCGCCCCGAACCCGAAGGGCGCGCAGTCGCGCTACCGCGAGACGGTCGAGAAGTACCCGAACTTCTCGCGCACCGACAAGGCGCTCTACTTCCTCGCGCAGACCTACCTCGCCGAGGAGCAGCCCGACGAGGCGGCGAAGTATCTGCAGCGCATCCTGCGCGAGTTCCCCGAGAGCGAGTTCCGCGACAAAGCCACGGAGCAGCTCGACTCCATCGGAGCCGCCAAGCCCGACGCCGACAAGAACGCCGCGAAGCACGCGACGCCGCCCGACCGCGGCATGATGCGCCGCTTCCTCGATCAGGTCGTCGGCACCGTGCCCGCGACCGTTGACAAGAACGGGGTGCTGATCGGCAAGGACAAGGACACGCCGCAGCTCATTGACGTGATCATCGAGAACAAAGGCACGCTCCCGGCGACGACGCCCTCGGCGGTCTCCACGCCGCGCCGCACCGGAGCCGCCCCGCGCCCCGCCGCGCCGCCGACGCAGCAGCCCGCGCCCGCCGCGACCAAGCCGCCGGAGACCAAGCCGCCGTCAAACGACTGAGGCGGGGCGACAACCGGAAGACGTAAACGAAGCCGGGGCGTGATCATCCGTCCCGGCTTTTATTCCGCCCTCGCGCCTCTAGAGTTTTGCCCTCCCTCTAAGGCGGGTGTTAGAATTTTCCCGCACTCCAAAAGCGGCGAAAGACACGGACGCAAGCGCGCGACGAAGAGAGCGCGGAAGGTCGAGCCGGACGAATGGCTGAGGTTGACGAGAAGGGGCTCTCACGCGCGCACGCGAGGACGCGCAACATCGTGCACGCGCTCGTCACGGCGACGCTCGTCCTCGTCGTCGTCGCCTTCGCGCACGTCCGCCTGAACCTGCCGCTCTCGCTCCTCGATCCGAACCTCTACCGCGCGCTCTGGATCGTCATCCTCTTCTTCGGGCTCGGCGCGATAGTCCTGCGCCGCGTGCGCATGAACGCGGCGCGGCTGCAAGACATCGCCGGTCTCTACGGTCAGCCGGCGCTGCTCGCGTCGCTCGTCAAGACCACGCTGTTCGTCGCCGCGCTCGGCGGCGCGTGCGCCGTGCTCGGCTTCTTCGCCTACCTGCTCTCGCTCGAGCCGCTCGACATGGTGAAGGCTGGCGTCGTCGCCGTCGCCGTGCTGCTCTACTGCTACCCGCGCCGCGCCGCCTGGCGCCGCGTGCTTGAGACCTCGCAACAGCCGGGCGGGATTCCGGGACCGTCGCCCGCGAAAGGAACGACCGCGTGAAACTCCCGCGCCTCGCGCCACGCCCGCGCTCGCTCGCGTGCGCCGCACTCTTCTTCCCGCTCGCCGCCTACGCCGCCGCACAGTCGCCGGAGTCCGCGCGAACGCAGCGCGGCGGCGTCGCCGTCGTCACGCAGGCGACGCCGCAGCCTAAGCCCTCCGCGACGCCGACCAAGCCGAACTCAGCCGCCGCGACCGCCGCGCAGCCGCCCGCGAAGACGCCGCAGACGCTCGCGCCGCGCGAGGCTCGCGCGCGCGCCTACGCCAAGCTCCTCGAAGGGCAGCGCTACGTCTCGCGCGCCAAGAACACGGGCGGCATCACGCGCGAGCAGTTAGCCGCCACGCAGGAAGCCTTCCGCCAAGCCGCGCAGCTCGACCCGACGCTCGCCGAGGCGCACACCGCGCTCGCCGAGCTCGCCTTCTTCTTCCTCGACGACACAGATCAAGCCGAGCGCGAGGCGAAAGCCGCCGTCGCAGCCGACGCCGACAACTTCGGCGCGCACCGCATTCTCTCGCGCCTCTACTCGCTGCGCGCGGGGCTCGACGAGTCGAAGCTCAAGCGCGATGACGCCGAGCGCGCCGTCTCCGAGTTGAAGGAAGTCCTCCGCCTCGACGGAAACGACGCCGAGGCGCTCGCGCTCATCGGCGAGTTCTACCACCTGACGGGGCGCGAGGCGGACGCCATCGAAGCTTTCAAGAAGTGGGTCGGCGCGCCCGCGACCGTGGACACGCGCTTCTACCAGGTCATCACGCAGGGCGGGGAACTCTCTTCCGACGCCGCTCTCGCGCGCCTCGCCGAGGCTTACCTCGAAGCGGGTCGCACCGCCGAGGCGATGACGCTCATCCGTCAGGCGCTCGCCGCCGCGCCCGACAACCAGCAGTACCTCGCGCTGCTCGAAGAGGCGGTCGAGAAGGGCGGCGACGCCACCGCCGCGCTCGACGAACTCAAGCGCGTCGCCGCCGCCAACCCCACCGACTCCGCCGCGACCATGACGCTCGCGCGCGCGCAGGCTCGCGCCGGAAAGACGGACGACGCCGTGGCCACCCTGCGCGCCGCCGTCGCGCGCGACGCGAAGGACGCCAAGCAACAGGAAGCGCTCACCGACGCGCTCGCCGCGACGCTCGCCGACGCCCTGCGCTACGACGAGGCGGTCGCCGCCTACGACGAGCTGCTGAAGTCGCGCGGCATCAATGATGCCCCGCTCGTCGCGGACACCGACAAGCAGCTCGCGTCGAAATACCTCGAACGCATCGTCGTCATCCGGCGTCAGGCTGAGCAGACGGACGCGGCGGCGGCGACGGTCGCGCGTATGCGGCGGCTGCTCGGCGCGAATGATCTGCTGCCGGAGTATTACGCCGTCCAGCTCCTGCGCGACGCGGGCAAGCGCACCGAGGCGGTCGAGGCGGCGCACGCCGCGCGCACGCGCTTCCCCGAAAACCCCGCGCTCCTCAACCTCGAAGCCGCGACGCTCGCCGAAGCCGGGCGCGTGGACGAAGCCGCCACGCTTTTGCGCACGCGGCTCAACGGGAAGATTGATAACGACTACACCGTTAACGCCTCCATCGTGCAGCTCTACATCGAGGCGAACCGGGGCAGGGAGGCGGTCGATCTCGCGCAGAAGCTCCTCGCCTCCACACCGGCTGACGCGCCCGCGCTGATGAAGCAGAACTCGCTCGTCCTGCTCTCCTCGGCGCAGGAGCGCGCGGGCGACTTCAAAGGCGCTGAAGACTCGCTACGCAAAATCCTCGCGGACGATCCGGACAACGCGACCGCGCTCAACAACCTCGGCTACTTCCTCACCGAGCGCGGCGAGCGCCTGAAGGAAGCGCTCGACATGATCCAGCGCGCCGTCAAGTCCGACCCGTCGAACGCCTCCTTCCTCGACAGTCTGGGCTGGGTCTATTTCAAACTAGGGCAACTCGACGAAGCCGAGCGCTATCTAAGCGACGCCGCCAAGCGGGGCACGCGCTCCGCCACGATCCAGGAGCACCTCGGCGATCTCTACGAGCGGCGCGGCAAGCGCGAAGAGGCGCGCGCCGCTTGGCGCAAGGCGCTCTCCTTCTCCACCGAGGCGGGCGAGACCGCGCGCCTCAAGTCCAAGATCAACGGCGACACGCGCCGCTGAGCTTTCCCCGCGAACTATCAGAAGAGGCGGGCGGACGCCGCGACCCCCGCGTCGCGCGCGCCTCTTGTCCGCCGTGACGCGAAGGCTCGCGGACGAAATCAGTCCGTCAAATTAACCGTTGACGGCGCGTCGCCCGCGTTTGTAGAGTGGAATTAGTCGGACGCGACAGCCCCTTTTCGTCCGTCCGGCTGGTCAAACCTCCCGCCGGGTTAAAGTTGCAGTAAGAGAGCAGTTCCCCCGATGACGTTCGACAATTCGTCCCCCGACACGCGCGCCCGCGTGCGCCTGCCGCGCCCCCTCCCCGCGCTGCCGCTATTCTTCTTCTTCGCGCTCGTCGCCTTCGCCGCGCAAACGAAAGCGCAGTCGGGCGGTGCGCGCCCCGTCGCGCGACTCGTCGCGACGACGACCGCCGCGCCGTCCGCGTCCGCCGTCACTTCTTCAGCGCGCTGCGAGTCGCGGACGCGCTACGCCCATTCGTCGTCCTTCGGTGCGACGAGCGCCGAGCGGCGCGCCTTCGATCTCGTCAACCGCGAGCGCGCCGCGCGCGGCGAAGCGCAGCTCGCGTGGGACGACTCGCTCGCGCGCATGGCTCGCGACCACTCCGAGGAGATGGCGCACGCCAACAGCCTCACGCACCAGGACTCCGCGGGGCGCGACACGTTCGCGCGCGCGGCGGACGAGGGCGTCTGCGGCTGGCGCGCGCTCGGCGAGAACATCGCGTATAATCAGGGCTTCGAAGACCCCGTGGCGTTCGCCGTCGAGCGCTGGATGCAGTCGCCCAAGCACCGCGAGAACATCCTGCGCGCCGCGTTCACGCACGCCGCCGTCGGCATCGCGAAGTCGGCTGACGGCAGCGTCTATTTCACGCAGGTCTTCGTCACGCGCTGACGCCGACGAAATCTTACGCGACCGTGCGGCTGGCGCTTCCCTTCGAGAAGAGGTCAGCCGCTCGTGCTTTCGCGCCAAGATTCTTTCGCGCTCCCCTCGTTCGCCAAGATCAACCTCTCACTGCGCGTCCTCGGTCGCCGCGCCGACGGCTACCACGAGCTCCGCACAGTCTTCCAGACGATCTCGCTCCGCGACCGGCTAACCTTCCGAGAGTCTGACGGCTCGACGCTCGAACTCGTCTGCGACAACTGCGCCTCCGAAGGCGTCCCGACAGACGACTCGAACCTCGTCGCCCGCGCCGCAAGACTCCTGCGCGAGCGCTTCAACGTCACGCGCGGCGCGCGCGTCGCGCTCGAAAAAATAATCCCGGCGGGCGGCGGACTCGGCGGCGGATCGTCGAACGCGGCGGTCGCGCTCATAGGTCTCGCGCGCCTCTGGCGGATCGAGACGACGCGCGAGGAGTTGACCGAACTCGGCGCGTCGCTCGGCGCTGACGTGCCCTTCTTTTTCACGGGCGGAACCGCCCTCGGCACGGGGCGCGGCGACCGCGTCGCGCCGCTCGAAGACGCCGCGCGAAGCTGCCTCGTCGTCATCGCGCCGCGCGTGAAAATCTCGACCGCGGAAGCCTTCCGTGCGCTTCGTGCGCCTGCCTTGACAAAGGATTTTGCGCCCGTTAATCTGCTTGTTTCGCGCGGGGGGTCGAATTTTTCCGATTCGCTCCGTGCGGGTCTCGCCAACGATTTCGAGCCCGCGATCTTCAGTCGCCACCCCGAAGTCGCGCGAGCGCGCGACGCGCTGACGGAAGCGGGCGCGACCGCCGCGCTGCTTACGGGGAGCGGGTCGAGCGTCTTCGGCGTCTTTGAAAATCAAGGTGGGGCTGAGCGCGCGCGGGAGAGTCTGCGCGTCGAAGACGGCTGGCGCGTGTTCGCGTGCGAGACCGTCTCGCGCGACGAATACCGCAGCGCGTTCGGCGCGTGCGCAAGGTTTCTGTGAGCGGGCGCGCGGCTGCCGCGCTCGCGGAGAGATTGGGGCGTAGCCAAGTGGTAAGGCACCGGTCTTTGGAACCGGCATTCGTTGGTTCGAATCCATCCGCCCCAGCCAGACTCAAGTGACGAGTACTGAGTACTGAGTACTGAGTTAAAGGCAGATGTTTTTAACTCAGTACTCAGTACTCAGTACTCAGTACTTCTATGACTACGACCGGCGGCATCAAAGTTTTCTCCGGCAACGCGAACCGCGAGCTGACCGACGAGATCTGCAACTTCCTGAGCTGCGATCCCGGCGTCGCGACGGCGGGTCGCTTCTCGGACGGCGAGTACAACTTCCAGATTCTGGAGAACGTGCGCGGCGGCGACGTCTTCATCGTGCAGCCGACGTGCCCGCCCACGGATCAGAACCTGATGGAGCTGCTCGTGATGCTCGACGCCTTCCGCCGTTCTTCGGCAGAGCGCGTCACCGCGGTCATCCCGTACTACGGCTACGCGCGCTCGGACAAGAAGGACAGACCGCGCGTGCCGGTCGCCGCGAAGCTCGTCGCGAACCTGATCGCGACCGCCGGAGCCGACCGCGTGCTCACGATGGACTTGCACGCGGCGCAGATTCAAGGGTTCTTTGACATCCCGGTCGATCACCTCTTCGCCGCGCCCGTCTTCATCGGCTACTATCAGGCGAACCCGCTGCCGAACCTGACGGTCGTCGCGCCCGACACGGGCGGCGCGGAGCGCGCGCGCGCTTACGCGAAACGGTTGGACGCAGAGCTGGCACTCTGCGACAAGCGGCGCGAGAAGGCGAACGAGGCGGAAGTGATGAACGTCGTCGGCGACGTGCGCGGGCGGAACTGTCTCATCGTCGACGACATGTGCGACACGGGCGGCTCGCTCTCGAAGGTCGCCGCCGCGCTCAAAGAGGCTGGCGCGGATCACATTCACGCCTGCTTCACGCACCCGGTTCTGTCGGGGAAGGCTTGCGAGAAGCTGAGCGGCTCGGCAATCGAGCAGATCGTGACGACGAACACGATCCCGCTCGACGAAAAAATTTGCCGGCAGAGCAACATCAAAGTTCTGAGCATCGCCCCGCTGCTGTCGAAGGCGATCAAGTCGATCCACGAGGAGACCAGCGTCTCCTCGCTCTTCGTGTGAAGGGCAAAGACTAGTAAATCGTCCATCGTTAAAACCGATGACCGTTTACGATTCACGATTTACGATTCAAGAGGTTTCAAATGGCTGAGAGAAAAGAGATCACGGTGCGCGCCGAGCTGCGGCAGGGGCGCGGGAAGAACGACTCGCGGCGTCTGCGCGCGCGCGGCTTTGTGCCCGTCACGCTTTACGGCGGCGAGGGCGAGGCTGTCGCCGCCGCCGCGCCGCTGAGGGAACTCGCGGCGATCCTGCGCAGCGATACGGGGCACAACACGATCTTCACGCTCGACGTGGACGGCGTCGGCGCGAGCGAGGTGCTGTTCCTCGACCGGCAGATCGATCCGGTGCGCGGTCGCTTAGTGCACGCAGACCTGCGTCGGCTCGTGAAGGGTCAGAAGGTCGAAGTCACGGTGCCGCTGCACCTCGTCGGCGAGCCCGTGGGCGTGCGCGAGCAGGGCGGCGTCCTTGAACAGATCGTGCGCCAGTTGGAGATTCGCTGCGAGCCGCGCTCGATCCCCGACGCGATTGACGCGGACGTCTCGAACCTTGGCGTCCACGACGTGCTGCACGTCTCGGACATCCCGGTCAGCGAGGGCGTCGAGATTTTGAGCGCGCCGGAGACCGTGATCGCGACGGTCGGCGTCGTGCGCGAGGAGCCGGTCGAGGCGCCCGCGCCGGTCGAGGGCGAGGAGGCTGCGCCCGCCGAGCCCGAAGTGATCGCGAAGGGCAAGAAGGAAGAGGAAGGCGGCGCAAGCTAGGCGATTGCGGATTGCGGATTGGCGATTAGAAAGTCAAATCCGCTTCTAGCCTGAAATCCGCAATCCGCAATCCGCAATCCGCAATGCGACTGATCGTCGGGCTTGGCAATCCGGGCGCGGAGTACGAGTGGACGCGGCACAACCTCGGCTTCATGCTCGTTGACCAGCTGGCGCGCGAGTCCGGGCGCGAGATCAAGCGGGCGGAGTGCCGCGCGCTCGTCGGTTTGGCTGAGGTCGCGGGCGAGCGCGTGGAACTCGCCAAGCCGCAGACCTACATGAACCTGAGCGGCGAGTCGGTCGCCTGCCTCGCGAAGAAGCGGGAGTTGAAAATTCAGTCCGGGCTCGTCGTCGTGAGCGACGATCTCGCGCTGCCGTTCGGCACGATCCGCCTGCGCGCGCGCGGATCGGCGGGCGGGCACAACGGTCTGAAGAGCGTCATCGCGGCGCTCAAGACCGAGGAGTTCGTCAGGCTGCGCGTCGGCATCCAGCCCGCGCACCCGCTCTCGGACGCGCGCTCGTTCGTGCTCGAACGCTTCCCGCAGGCGCAGCGCGGCGAGGTCGAGAAAGTTCTGGAGCGCGCGCGAGACGCGCTCCGCGCCGTCGTCACGGACGGCATTGACAAAGCGATGTCAGTTTTCAACTGACAGTTTTCGGTTTTCGGTTTTCAGTTTTCAGCCGGAGGGTTGAACATTGAGAACCGGTTCGGCTGAAAACTGAAAACTCAGAACCGAAAACTGTTTCGTTCCTTCTTGCTTCGCGCACGAGCGCGCGGCTAGACATCCAAAAGGAGGATGAAGTTTTGGCAGAGAAGAGAGTTTACGAGGTCGTCTTCATCATCGACCCGGACACGCCTGAGGGCGAGGCGACGAGCCTCGTCGAGAACCTACAGAAGATCGTGACGGATCAGGGCGGCGCCGTCGTGCGCTCCGAGACGATGGGGCGGCGTCAGCTCGCCTACCGCATCGGGCACAAGACCGACGGCAACTACTGGCTCTTCGAGGTCGAGGGCACGGGCGCGGAGATCGCCGAGCTCGAGCGACGCATGCGCGTGAGCGACGCCGTGCTGCGCTACCTGACCGTGCGCGTTGACGAGGACAGGCAGCGCGCCGAGAAGTTTAAGGCGAAGCGCGCGCGCAGAGCCGCGAAACGTCCGGTCAAGGGCGGCTCGCGCTCGACCGGCGGCGGCGCGGCTGCGGCGTTCGCGCCCGCGGCAGTTGAGGCGGAGGAAGAGATCGCGTAACAGTCGCGCCTCGAACCTCCCCGGAGAGTTTTCGCGGACGCGCGAGCGCGCGGTCGCCTGACGGTGACGCGCGGCGAAGATCGCGACTCAGGGGTTTGAAAAGCTAACGGCTGGAAGCCGACGGCTACCGGCTCACGGCTAGAGGAAATCATGTCGAGAAACAGAGACGAACGTGATCGTGATATGCAGTCGGACGAGCGCGGCGGAGGCGGTGATCGCCAGCGCGGTGGCGGTGGCGGTGGCGGCGGGCGTCGTTACCGCAGGCGTAAGGTCTGCCGCTTCTGCCTGGACAAAGTTGATCTCATAGATTTTAAGGACGTGAAGCTGTTGCAGTCTTACGTCCCCGAGCGCAGCAAGATCATGCCGCGCAGGATTTCGGGCGCGTGCGCGCCGCACCAGCGGATGCTGGCGGAGGCGATCAAGCGCGCGCGCAACATCGCGCTGCTGCCCTACGCCGCGGACTAGAGGAGGGACGAGACGATGGGACAGACGAGAGTCCTCTTACGGGAAGACGTTGACAACCTCGGCGCGCGCGGCGAGATCGTGCGCGTCAAGGCTGGCTACGCGCGAAACTTTCTGCTGCCGCGCAAGCTCGCCGTCGAGGCGACCACCGGCAACGTGAAGCAGATCGAGGCGGAGCGCGCGGCGCTGATGAAGCGCGAGTCGCGCGAGAAAGCGACCGCGGAGCTGCAGGCCGGGCAGGTGAAGAACGTCTCGCTCAACTTCGAGCGCAAGGTCGGCGAGCACGGCATCCTCTACGGCTCCGTGACCTCGATGGACATCGCCGAGGCGCTGCGCGAGCGTGGCTACGAGGTTGATCGACGCCGCATCCAGCTGCGCGAGCCGATCAAGGAGACGGGCGACTTCACCGTGAACGTCAAGCTGCACCGCGAGGTCGTCGTCGAAATCCCCGTGCGCGTGACGGGCGAGGGCGGCGAGATCGTGCCGCGCACCGAGCCGACCGAAGGCGAGGGCGCGACGGCGGCCGCGGAAGGCGGGGGCGCGACCGAGAGCCCGAGCGCCGAAGCCGCGACAGCCGCGTCCGGCGAAGCCGACGAATAGAAAATCCCGCATGAAATAAGGGCGCGGCAACTTCTCGTTGTCGCGCCCTTTCTCTTCGTAGTATAGTGCGGCTTGCGCGCGCCGCTTCCGGCACGGCGCGCGCGAGCGCGACAGCGTTAACAGTTCGTCGGTTTCTCCTTCTCCGAACAACACAACTCGCCAGACTCCCGATGGCTAAAAATTTCGCCGCCGACCCAACGCGCGATCAGATGTTGGAGCGCCCGCTGCCGCACTCCGCGGACGCCGAGCGCGCCATCCTCGGCTCGATCATCCTCGACAACGGTCTCGTCAACCAGGCCATCGAGCTGCTGCGTCCCGAGGACTTCTACGTGCGCGCGCACTACCACGTCTTCCGCGCCATGATCTCGATGACCGAGCAGCGCAGCGGCGAGATCAACCCGATCCTGCTCGGCGAAGAGTTGCGCCGCGAGGGCGTGCTCGATCAGGTCGGCGGCATCGCGTTCATCAGTGAGCTGACCTACGGGCTGCCGCACTTCTCGAACCTCGGCGCTTACGCGAAGGTCGTCAAAGGCAAGTCGCTCATGCGCCAGCTCGTCAAGGCGGCGAACAAGATCACGAGCGAGGCGCTGGAAGAGGAGGACGAGCCCCAAG
>JAIVGV010000274.1 GCA_020201365.1 Acidobacteriota bacterium | reverse complement strand
AGCCACACTCTCCTTCGGGCAGTCCCCGTCCCACCGAAGTTCCCGACGCCGTCACACACCGAAAGCTACTACCTTTCCGATGGCATTCGACAAAGTTAAAGCCCTCAGCGCGGCGGAAAAGTTTCTCTCGCAGGGGAAGATCGCTTCCGCCATACAGGAGTACCGCAAGATCGTCGAGCACGACGCGCTGGACTTCACCGCGCTCAACACGCTCGGCGATCTCTACGTGCGCACGAACAAGGCGCACGAGGCGATCGCCTACTTCCTGCGCGTCGCCGACTATTATCGCGAACAGGGCTTCGCCCTCAAAGCCATCGCGGTCTATAAGAAGATCTCGCGCCTGAGCGCCGAGACGCCCGGCGTCGCCCACAACCTCGCGCGACTCTACGAGCAGCAGGGGCTCTACGTCGAGGCGCGCGCGCAGTACCTCTCGATAGCCGACGGCGCGACGCGCGCGGGTCGCCCGCTCGACGCGCTCGAAGCGCTGCGCCGCATCGCCGATCTCGATCCGAAAAACGTCGAGACCAGAATCCGCCTCGCCGAGGGCTACACGCGCGAGGGGATGAGCCACGACGCGGCGGACGCCTACGTCGAGGCGGGCGAGCTGCTCCTCTCGGCGGGCAGATCGCAGGATGCCCTGAACGCCTACAAGCACGCGCACGCGCTCCGCCCCGAAAGCCACGCCGTCCTGCACGGGCTCGTCGCCGCTTCGACGGCGGTCGGCGCGGCAGCCGAAGCCGCCGCCACGCTCGCAGAGGCGGTCGCCGACGCGCCCGGCGATCTCGAACTTCTGGCGATGCTGGCGCGCACCTACATCGAGGCGGCGGACGCCGAAGCCGCCGAGCGCGCGACCGACGCGCTCGTCTCAGCCGAGCACACCAACTACCCGCTCTGGTTCGAGGTCGCGCAGCTCTACCTGAAACAGGACGCCGTCGGCGACGCCGTGCGCGTGCTCGCGCGCGCCGTCGAGCCCGCGCTCACCGGCAAGCAGGAGCGAGCCGTGCTCAACCTGCTCACCGAAGCTCTCTCGCGCGACCACGATCAGATCGAGGCGCTCAAGCTCGTGCTTCGCATCCACACTTGGCAGCGCGACGACGAGGGGATGCGCGTCACGCTCGAACGACTCGCCGACGCCGCGTGCCGCGCGTCCCTGGTTGAGGAGGAGCGCCGCGCGCTCGAACACCTCGTCCGCCTCGTGCCCTTCGATCAGGGCTACCACGAACGCCTCTCGCAGCTCGGCGACGCGCCCGCCTCGTCGCACGAAGACGACTCGCAGCCCGATCCTCTCGCGCCGCGCGAAGTCAGCCGCGACGACTTCGGCGCGCACGCCCACAACAACGGCAACTCCGGCGCGCACCACGCGCAGCCCGCGCCCGCCTTCGAGGCGTCCTCGGCGGGCGCCTCGTCGCGCGGTCTCCCTGCGTCCGCGCCCTCCGAGTTCGAGCTGGCGTCCTTCGATCAGTTGGCGGAGGTTCACGACGCGCCGACGCAAGACGCCCCGCCGCCCGCGCGCGGGCGCGCGACCGACGAGCTCGCGTCGAGCGTGGCGGAGTTCGAGTGGAACGCCGTCGCGGAGGTCGAGGAGCCGCCGCGCCCCGCGCGCCGCGATCCGAGCGCGTCCTTCGCAGACCTGAACGCGGACGCGGCGGACGGGTCCGCCCCCTCCGGCTTCGCGTTTACGCGCGACGACTCCGGCGCGCAGCCCCACGCCGCGACGCCCGCAGACCCGTTCGCGCAGATCAACGATCAGGCGCACGCCGAGACGCCCGCGCCGACGGACGCGCACGACGACGCCGCCGCCGATCCGTTCGCGCGCGCCGAGTCGTCGTCGCCGCGCGGCGCGCAGCCGTCCGCTCAGGCGTCCGAGCGCGCTCAGTCCATGCTCATGCAGGAGCTGGAGAGCGTTGACTTCTACATCGAGCAGGGCTACGCCGACATCGCGCACGACACGCTCGACATGCTGGAGCGCCAGTACGGCGCGAGCGACGAGACCGCCGCGCGCCGCGCGCGTCTGCAAGGCGGCGCGAGCCGTGCGCCCGTCGAGACGACAGACGATTCGCGCCCCGACGCGCACGCCGAAGCCGCGACGACCGACGCGGCGCAAGAGTTCGTCTCCTTCGGCGGCTTCGAGCTGCCCGCCGAGACTTCCGCCGAGACTTCCGCCGAGCCCGCGCCGAGCGGCTCCTTGGAGTTCAGCATTGACGAGCGCGCGCTCCTCGTCGAGCCCGAAGCGGAAGCCGCGCCGCAAGCGTCGGCGCAAGCCGCGACCCACCCCGGAGCGGCGAGCGCGGAAGCGCACGACGCGCGCCGGGCGCGGCAGCCGGACGCGGCGCGGCAGTCGCAGCAGGCGCGCAAGTCGGGCGCCGTCGATCCGCAGATGGCGTCCATCTTCGGCGAGTTCCTCGACGCGGCTGAAGACGCTCAGCCGCAGTCCTCGCGCGACGACGACTACGAGACGCACTACAACCTCGGCGTCGCCTACAAGGAGATGGCGCTGTGGGACGAGGCGGTCGAGCAGTTCCAGAAAGCCGGCGAGCTGTGCGCGCCCGGCGACGGCACGCCGCACTACCTCGCGTGCTGCAACATGCTCGGACACTGCCTCTCCGAGAAGGGGATGCCGCGCGCGGCGGTCGTCTGGTTCAAGCGCGCGCTCGCGCTACCCGATCTCACCGAGGACGAGAGTCAGGCGCTGCGCTACGATCTCGCCGCAGCCTACGAGCAGTCCGGCGACATCGAACGCGCCGTTGACGCCTTCTCCGAAGTTTACGCCGTTGACGTCTCCTACCGCGGCGTCGCCGCCCGCCTGCGCGAGCTGCAAAAGGCGGTGACGAGCGACAAGTGACGAGTGACGAGCAAGAAATCCCGAGAGCCGACGTGTCTGCCGCTTGCGACCGTCGGCTCTAAAGTTTTAGACTCCTGCTCGTCGCGTTCTTGCTTGTCGCCTGTCACTCGTCACTTGAGTTTATGTCCGCAAGGCTCACAGTCATCTTCTACATCCTGCTCTGCCTCGAAGCGGGCGTCGTGCTGACGTTCCTGCCGTGGGCGGCGCCGTTCGGCTTGAGCGACTGGGGCGACAACTTCTTCCTCGTCCTCCTCGCGCAGAAGACCGGCTCGCACGCGCTCCAGCACGCCGTCGCCTCGGGCTGGGTGCGCGGGGCGGTCACGGGGCTCGGGCTGCTCAACCTCGGCTTGGCGTTCTGGGAAATCTTCAACTTCCGCGAGACCGTCGCCGCGCTCAGCCGCCGCGCCGCGAACGCCGCCGCCGCGCCGCCCGCCAACGCGCACGATGCCACACGTCCCAGCAGCACCGGCGACCTGCCTCGTTAGCGACGGCGCGACCACGCCCGCGACCACCCCCACGTCAGACGACTTCCGCCGCCTGCTCGCACTCGTCCGCGCCGCGACCGACGCGCGGATCGATCTCGTCCAGCTCCGCGAAAAACAGCTGCGCCCGCGCGTGCTCTACGAGCTCGCCGCCCGCGCCGCAGAGATCACGCGCGCGACGCCGACGCGCCTCCTCGTCAACGACCGCGCCGACGTCGCGCGCGCCGCCGGAGCCGACGGCGTGCACCTCTCGACGCGCTCGCTCGACGCCCGCGCGGTGCGGCGCACCTTCGGCGAAGAGTTCTTGATCGGCGTCTCCGCGCACGGTCTCGAAGAGGCGCGGGCGGCGCGAGACGGCGGCGCGGACTTCGCCCTCTTCGGTCCCGTCTTCGACACGCCCTCGAAGCGACAGTACGGCGCGCCCGTCGGCTTAAAGCGACTCGCCGAAGTCGCGCGCGCCCTCGCGCCCTTCCCCGTCCTCGCCATCGGCGGCGTCACGCGCGAGAACGCGCCGCGCGTCTTACAGGCTGGCGCGCGCGGCGTGGCGGCGATTAGGTTATTCTCTGAGCCGGAGACTCTCGGCGGACTGGTTGCGGAGATTAAGCGCGGCGCTCAAGCGAATCCGACATGACCCAACAGGCATCGAACACGCCGCCCGTCGTGCTCGCCGTCGCGGGGCTCGACCCGTCGGGCGGCGCTGGTCTCGTCGCGGACGTGAGGACGCTCGCGGCGTTCGGCTGCTACGCGTGCGCGGCGGTCACGTCGGTCACTTTCCAGAACACGGCGGGCTACTACGGCGCGGAGCACCAGTCGGCTGCGTCGTTGCGCGCGCAGGTGCTGCCCGTGTTGGACGATCTCAAGGTCGCCGCGTGGAAGACGGGGATGTTGCCGACGCGCGAGATCGTCGAGGAGGTCGCGCGGCTCGCGCGGGAGACCTCTTTGCGCGACGCGCCGCTCGTCGTCGATCCGGTCGTGCGCTCGACGACGGGCTCCGATCTGATCGGAGGCGACGCGCTCGCCGCGCTGAGGTCGGAGCTGCTGCCGCTCGCGCGCGTCGCGACGCCGAACGTGCCGGAGGCGGAGCGCATCACGGGGATGAAGATTGAAAGCGGCGACGATCTGCTGCGCGCGGCGCGGATGATGCGCGGGATGGGCGCGCGCGCCGTGCTCGTCAAGGGCGGTCACAGCGCGGGCGCGCAAGCCGTGGACGTGCTCGACGACGGCGGCGAGATCACGTACTTCACCGCACAGCGCGTTGACGCCGGCGAGACTCACGGGACGGGCTGCACGCTCGCCTCGGCGATTGCGGCGTGTCTCGCGCGCCGGCTCGCGCTCGACGACGCGGTCGGCGTCGCGAAGCGGTTCGTCACCGAGGGCTTGCGTCGCGCGTCGCGCGTCGGTCACGGCGCGAGCCCCGTCAGCCAAGCCGTCGCGGTCGAGTTCACGGAGCGCGGCGTGCGCGTCGCGGGCGAGTGAGGCGTTAAGGCTCGATCTCGAAGTCGGCTTCGCGCTCGACGATCTTCTTCGAGTTCGCCGCGGGGCGGACGCTGACGCGCAGCGCGTAGATGCCGGGCGGGAGCGGGAGCCGTAGCTGCCCGCCCAGTTCAGCGCCCTTCGCGTCCGTGCGCAGCGTGCGCGCGGCGAGCGGCTGCCAGTCGCCCTGGAAGACGGGCTTCTCGCCCTGCAAGACTTCGACGCGGACGCTCGCGCCCTCCTGCGCGCCGTAGGCGACGAGCCGGTAGGAGATGGTGTCGCCGCTCCTGATCGAGGCGCTGCCGACGGCGTTCTTCGCGCCCGCCGGCTGCGCGCCGAGGAAGAGGCTTGAGAGCACGGGCGCGCCCTTGCCCGGATCGGGAACCTCCACCCACGAAGACGAAGTGCCGACCAGTTCGCTCCCCACCTCGCGCACGCCGACGCGAACCTGGTAGAGACCCGGCTTCAGTTTCAGACGCCGCACGTAGCGGTAGCCCGTCCGTCGCGCCTCTTCGAACTGCGCGGGCGTGAGCGTCGCCTCGACCGCCTCGGAGAACTGATCGGCGATCTTGCCCTCGCGGTCGAAGACGACTCCGGCGACGAGGCAGTGGAGCTGCTCGTCGTCGCCCTTCTTCTCGTGGCGCAGGCTCGCGGCGTCTATGTGAACCTGGAGCGTGACCTGCGCGTCGTCGTCGGCGGTTTCGAGGAAGTCAGCGGACGAGGTGACGCCGACGGCGGTCGCGGGCAGCGGCGCGATCATCTTCTGGAAGAGCTTCTGGTTCGGCGTCGCCTCGCCAGCCTCCGGCGCGGGCTTCTCCGGCGGCGCGTACCCTTTTTGCGTCCGCACCTTGTAGTCGGGGTGATTGCGCACGCGCACGGCGATCTTGCGGAATTTTTTGTCGGAGTCTTTCGGCAGGTAATAGGCGAGCGAATAATAGACGCGGTTGGCTTCGACCATCTTGCCGAGCGAGGCGCGCATGTTGTTGGTGTTGATGTAAGCCTCGCCGCCCGTCACGTCCGCCACCTCGCGCAGCGTCCCCTGCACGTCCAAGCGCGACGCGGACATGAACATGCCGAACTCCGGCGACTGCGGCACGGAGCGCGCCGAGAACTCGGCGGGACCCTCAAGCCCCTCGGCGTTGAACGTATAGACGACGACGCCCGCGCGCGCCGCCGCGCCCGTCGCGCGCGAGAAGCCTTCGCGATCCTCGCCGCCGCCGTCGTCAGCCAGCGACAAGCCGTCGGAGACGAAGGCGACGAGCCGCTGCCCCGGCATCGCGGCGAGCCGCTCGCAGACGGCGGCGAGCGTGCCGAAAGTGGCGCGCCGCAGGTTGCGCTCCTCTTCGAGCACTTGGCGGGCGCGCGCCATGATGTAGCCGTTCGAAGCCCGGTCGCCGGGCGACCCAATCGACTGGAAGCCCTCCTCCGCGGTGAGGACTTGTGCCGCGACCTTGAGCGCGTCGGGGTCTTCGATGACGACGCGCCCGGCGAGGTAGGGCGTGAAGTAGGTGTGCGGGCGCGCGAAGAGCGTGATCTTGTCAATCGCGTACTTGAGCATCCGCCGGTCGGACATGAACTGCTGCAGCGAGCCGAGCGTGCCTGAGGTGGTGACGACCGCCGCCACGTCCGAGTCGGTCAACTGCTCGTCAACGAAACGCTTCAACTGATCCTTGGCGCGCACGAGGCTCGCGGGCGACAGGTGCAGCGTGTCCACGAAGAGGACGACGACGCGCGCGGGCGCGGCGCGGTTGACGCTGCCCGTCGGCGGTCGCGCCGCGACGACGGCGAGCGCGCCGGTCGTCGGCGTCGCGTCGGTGCCCGCCGACGGCGCGCTCTCGACCGAGAAGAAGCTGACCTCGCGCGGCTGGTTGTTCTCGAAGACCTCGAAGTCTTCCTTCTTCAGATCGGTGACGAGCTGCCCCTTGCGGTCGGTGACGACGGCGCGCAGCTGCACCAGCTCCGTGTTGAGGCGGATGATCTCCTCCTCGTCCGTCGCCGGCGGAGTCTGCTGCGCGCGCGGCGTCGGTCGGGGCGTCGGGCTCGGCTGGTGGCGCGGCTGCTGCGCGCGGGCGAGGGTCGAGAAGGCGAGCGCGAGGCAGATGGAGGCAAGCGCGAGAGACTGCGGCGAGAGAGTTTTCACGGGCACGATCCTTTCACGCGGGGGCGTCGCGACGGGGGCGGCGCGGGCGGATTATAGCGCGCGCTGTCTGTTTGCGCCCGTGTGGATGGCGGCGGCGCGCGGGCGAGTTGCGCGCGAAGTCGCGCGGTCGGATCGTTGACTGAAGATTCTTGTCGCGGACTGCGGCTAGGCGGCTTGCACGCCGTCTGCGGGCGCGAGCGTGAGCCCGGCGAGGCGCCCGTCGCGCAGCAGCTCCTCGGTCGCGCGCGCGTCCTGCGGGCGGGAGAAGAGGTAGCCCTGACCGTAGTCGCACTCGAGCTCGCGCAGGCGCGCGTACTGCTCGGCGGTCTCGACGCCCTCGGCGACGACCTCCTTGCCCATGTTGCGCGCGAGCAGGATGATCGTGCGGACGATCTCGGAGTTCTCGCGCTCCTCGGCGCCGTGCGGGCTGATGAAGGAGCGGTCGATCTTCAGCGTGTGGATCGGGAAGCGTTGCAGGTAGGAGAGCGACGAGTAGCCCGTCCCGAAGTCGTCAATCGCCAGCTCGATGCCGAGCGCGCGCAGCTCGTCCATGAGCGCGACGATGGCGCGCGCGTTCTCCATCACGACCGACTCGGTGATCTCTAGCTGCAGGCAGCGCGGATCGAAGTCGGTCTCCTCGAGCACGCGCGTGACGCATTCGAGCAGATCGGCTTGCCAGAACTGTCTGCCCGACAGGTTGACGCTCAGCTTCAGCCCGCGGTTCTGCGGCGACAGCCGGTGCCACTCGCGCATCTGCCGGCACGCGGCTTCCAAGACCCAAAGCCCGAGCGGCACGATCAAGCCCGTCTCCTCGGCGATGGGGATGAACTCGGCGGGCGAGACGAGACCGCGCTCCGGGTGGCGCCAGCGCACGAGCGCCTCGAAGCCCGTCACGCGCCCCGACCCCAGGGAGACGATGGGCTGGTAGTAGAGCGCGAACTCCTTGCGCTCGACGGCGCGGCGCAGATCGTTTTCGAGCTTGAGCTGGCTGACGACGCGCGCGTGCATCACTTGGTCGAAGACCTCGTAGCGCGCCGCGCCCCGCGCCTTCGCGCGGTACATCACGGTGTCCGCGTCCCGGAGCACGTCCTCCTCGTTCGTGTAACCCGTGGTCGAGAGCGCGATGCCGATGGAGGCGGTCGTGAAGACCTCCTGACCGCAGACGCGGAACGGCTCCATGATCTGCTGCTGGATGCGATCCGCGATGTGCAGCGCGTCGCCGGGTCGGTCGAGCGCGTTTAAGAGGATCGCGAACTCGTCGCCGCCGAGCCGCGCGACGGTGTCGCCGGCGCGCAGGGTGCTTTCGAGTCGGCGCGCGAGCGCGACCAACAGCTCGTCGCCGAGGGTGTGGCCGAGCGAGTCGTTGATCACCTTGAAGCGGTCGAGGTCGAGGAAGAGGACGGCGAAGAGGTTGGCGGGGCGGCGCTTCGCCGCCTCGACGGCGAGCCGCAGGTGGTCGGTGAAGAGCGCGCGGTTCGGGAGGTTGGTGAGCGAGTCGTGGAAGGCGATGTGGAGCAGCTTCTCCTCCGCCCGCTTGCGCTCGGTGATGTCGCGCGCGACCCAGATCACGGCGTCCGCGAGCATCGGCGAGACCGTGCCCGCGAACCAGTGCTCCGCGCCGCCGACGTCCAAGTGGTATTCGAGGTTGAGGGGCTCGCGCGCGTCGAGGGCGCGGCGGACGTGGGCGAGGAAGAAGTCGGCTTCGTCGGCGGGAAAGGTCTCGTGCAGGGTCTTGCCCAGTAGTTCGGCGGGCGGCTTGTAGAGGAGCGCGGGGTTGGTCGGCGCGATCTTCAGGTAGCGACCGTCGCGATCTAACACGAGGATCACGTCGGTCATCGCGGCGAAGAGCGCGCGCAGCTCAGCCTCCGACGCTTCGAGGGCGCGCTGCGACTGTCTGCGCTCCGTGATGTCGCGCGCGATGCCCTGCACGCCGACGGGCGCGCCGTCGCGCGCGCGGATGAGCTGCGTCGAGACTTCGAGGCTGCGCCGCTCGCCCGACTTTGTGACGATCTCGGTCTCGTAGCAGGTGGTCGTCTCCGCCCCGCTCAGCTTGCGCGCCAGCATCTCGTCGGCGCGCGCGACCTGATCGCGCGCGGCGATCTGGCGGTAGTTCATCCGCACGATCTCGTCGCGCGTGTAGCCCGTCAGCGACTCGCCCGCGCGGTTGATCGAGGTGTAGTTGCCCTCCAGGTCGGTCGTGTAGACGATGTCGTTCGCGTCGGCGAAGAGCCGGCGGTAGCGCGCCTCGGATTCGGCGAGCGCGATCTCCGCCTCCTTGTGCTCGGTGATGTCCTCGACCGAGCCCTCGAAGTAGAGCAGCCTTCCGGCGGAGTCGCGCACGGCGTAGAAGTTCTCGCGCGTCCAGATGAGCGCGCCGTCGCGCCTGCGCGCCTGACACTCGAAGCCGCGCACGGCGCCGCCCTCTTCGAGCGTGCGCCTGAGTGTCGCGCGGATCGAAGGGTCGGCGTAGTAGTCCTGCTCGATGCTGCGGTAGTTCGAGACGAGCTCCGCGGGCGAGTCGTAGCCGAGCATGCGGGCGAAGGCGGCGTTGACGTTGAGGAAGCGACCGTCGGGCGTGGACTGGTAGATGCCGTGCAGCGAATTTTCGAAGATGCTGCGGTACTGCGCCTCGGCTTGGCGCAGCGCTTCGAGGGTCGCGTCCGCTGCCGGGCGGGCGGCGGGAGGGTTCGCCTGTTCTTTGTCGAAGGTCATCGAAGGGGCCTTCCTTCCGCGGCGCGGGGAGTCGGTGCCGGAGCGTGCGCGTCCCGGTCGCGCGTGGGAGCGCGCAGGCTCGCGTGCGCCGCGGGAGTCGTCCGAGGGAGACGAGACTTCCGTCGGCGCGCGCGAGAAGGCGCGCGGGCGAAGTCGCTGACGACCGAACCTGACTGACTTGACACGGGGGTGAGGCGGGGCGCGCTGCCGGTAAATCAGCAGCCTACTTTAATTTACCCGACGGCGGCGCGGTTTGGCAACAGGAAAACAAAGGATGAAGGATGAGGGATGAAGGATGAAAGGGAGCCATTCGAGCCGAATGATCACGCTTTCATCCTTCATCCTTCCGCCTTCATCCCTCGATCGTCACCTTCTCCATCACGACATCCTCGCGCGGGCGGTCGCCCGCAGCCGTCGGCGTCGTCGCGATGGCGTCCACCACGTCCTGCCCCTCGATGACGCGCCCGAACTTCGTGTAGCTCGGCGGCAGCGGGTAGTCCGCGTGCATGATGAAGAACTGCGAGCCGTTCGTGTTCGGACCCGCGTTCGCCATCGCGACCGTCCCTTTCGTGTACGCGCCTTTGTAGAGATCGGACTGGCGGTTGATCTCATCGTTGAAGCGCCCGCCCCAGGCGGACGCGCCGCCGCGCCCCGTGCCCGTCGGGTCGCCGCCCTGAATCATGAAGCCCTTGATGACGCGGTGGAAGATCACGCCGTCGTAGTAGCCCTGCTCGGCGAGCAGGCGGAAATTCTCCGCCGTCTTCGGCGCTTCGTCTTCCAACAGCTCGAAGCGGATCGTGCCCTTGTTCGTCTTGATGTTCGCGATTCGGTTTGCCATTTCAACTCCTCACGGTTTCTTCTGCCAGAACGAAATTTTCTATCGCCTCCGCGACGCCACTCTCGTCGTGCGACGCGACGACGCGCACGCCCTCCAACTCGAAGAGCGCGGGCTCGGCGTTGGCGACGACGACGCGCGTCGCGGCGTACTCCAACATCTCCCGGTCGTTGTGGTTGTCGCCGACCGCCATCACTTCCTCGCGCGGGACGTTCAGCTCGCGCGCGACCGCGGCGAGCCCCGTGCCTTTGGAGACTTCGGGGTGGATCACGTCAATCAGCCCGAAGTTAATGCGCGGGTAGATCGTCGTCATCAGCTTGACGCTCGCGCCTAGGTGGCGCGCGAAGGCTTCGGCGAGTCTTTCGGTCTTCCCTTGCGTCCCCGAAAACGTGATGTGGACGGGCGCGTGATCCAGATACTCTTCGAGCGAGGCGACCTGCACGACGGCGCGCTCAGCCTCCGCGCCGTGGATGCGCCGCGACCAAGCGATGTACTCGGCGACGGGTCGGTCGTCCTCGTCAATGTGATCGTAAACCAACACGCCCGCGCCTTCCGCGTCGTCCGAGACGAGCGCGTCCGCCCCGTGCGCGCGTGCGACGCGCAGGGTCTCGCGCGCCGCGTCGAGCGGCAGGAGCACCGCCGCGACGGTTTCGAGCGTGCGCGCGTGCTTGGTCAGCGCGCCGTTGTGCGCGACGAGCGGGATGTCCAAGCCGAGTTCGAGCGCGACGGGGCGCGCGTCGCGGAAGCGGCGACCCGTGACGAGCGCGACCTCGCAGCCGCGCGCGCGCGCCTCGGAGATCGCGCGGCGGTTGCGCTCCGAGACGTGCCCGCGCGAGTCGAGCAGCGTGCCGTCGAGATCGAGTGCGACGAGGCGAACCATGAAAGCGGTGACGAGTGACGAGTGACAAGTTAAAACAAAAAACTCTCGCTTGTCACTTGTCCCCGTCGTTCGCCGCCCGTCGTGCATCGTCCGTCAGCCCTCACTGGTCGCTCGTCGTTCTTCAATCTCTTGCTTGTCACTCGTCACTCCCGCGGGTGCAAGATGTTTGCTCCAACTGACAGGCGATCCGCGGCGGGCGTATGATGGCGTGCGAAAAATCGGCGGCGGAGAGTTTTCGGGGGACTGTGGAAGTCCGCAATCTTCCCAAGGAAAGGAGCGATTTTCGATGAACGTGACACACCTCGAATGCGCCGCGTGCGGGCTGAGGCACGAGGCACGACGGTTGCACAACCTGTGCGCGGAGTGCGGCAAGCCGCTGCTGGTCAGATATGACTTAGCGCGCGCCGCCGAGACGCTGAAGAAGGAAAGTTTATGCGAGAGGGTTTCGAGCCTGTGGCGCTACCGGGTGGTCTTACCCGTCGAGCGAGAAGAGAACGTCGTCTCGCTCGGCGAAGGCTGGACGCCGCTGCTCAGTGCCGCGCGGCTCGGCGAGCGACTAGGCTTGCGCGATCTTTTCATCAAGGACGAGTCATTGAACCCGACGCAGAGCTTCAAGGCGCGCGGCATGACGGCGGCGGTCTCGATGGCCAAGGAGCTGGGCGCGCGTAAGCTCGCCGTCCCGTCCGCCGGAAACGCGGCGGGCGCGCTCGCCGCCTACGCCTCGCGCGCGGGACTCGAAGCGCACATCTTCATGCCGCGGGACACGCCGCGCGCGAACGTCGTCGAGTGTGAACAGACGGGCGCGCACGTCACGCTGATGGACGGGTTGATTACGGACTGCGGCGCGGAGGTCGGGCGGCGCAAAGAGGCGGAAGGCTGGTTCGACGTTTCGACTCTGAAAGAACCTTATCGGGTCGAAGGCAAGAAGACGATGGGCTACGAACTCGCCGAACAGTTCGACTGGGAGCTGCCGGATGTCGTGTTGTATCCGACGGGCGGCGGCACGGGGCTCATCGGCATGTGGAAAGCCTTCGACGAGATGGAGCAGATGGGCTGGATCGGCTCGAAGCGCCCGCGCATGGTGACGGTACAAGCCGCCGGGTGCGCGCCCATCGTGCGAGCCTTCGAGGAAGGGAAGCGGTTCGCCGACGAGTTCCCGAACGCGCGCACGACGGCTTCGGGGCTGCGCGTGCCGCGCGCCATCGGCGACTTCCTGATCCTCGACGCCCTAAGAGAGTCCGGCGGGACGGCGGTCGCCGTCACCGACGAAGAGTTGCTTGCAGCCGCGCGCGAGATCGGGGCGGCTGAGGGGTTGTTCGTCGCGCCCGAAGGCGCGGCTTGTTTGCCAGCGCTCAAGAAACTGTTGGACGCGGGCGAGGTGAAGCGCGACGAGCGCGTCGTCATTTTTAATACCGGCGCGGGCGTGAAATATCTGGAGTCATACGGGGCGTGAAGACGCCGCCCCTGCGCCCGCGCCGGAAGTTTCGTGAGGTAGTGATGAACAAGAGAACGCGGGCGATGATCTTTTGCGCGGCGCTCTTTCTCGCGTCGCAGCTTTCGTTCGGCGCGGGCGGCGTCGCGGCGCAGCGGCAGCAGTACGGCGATGGCGTGCTCGACGCCGTGGTCACGATCCTGATCGACGCGGACGGGCAGTCGCGCCCGGTCGGGTCGGGTCTCGTCATGCGCGGCGACGGCGTCGTGGTGACGGCGCTGCACCTCGTCAAGGACGCGCGCGAGATTCAGGTCAGACTCCGCAACGGCGAGACGTTCGACCGCGCCGCGCTCGTCGCGTCCGACGAGCGGCGCGACGTGGCGATCCTTCGCATCCCCGCCGCGGGACTCTACTCGCTCGGCGGCGCGGCGACCGAGGAGGCTTTCGTCGGCGCGACCGTCGGCGTCGTCTCCGCTTCGACGAGCGCGGCGGACGAAGTTCAGGCGGGCGTGCTCAGTTCCGTCGCGCTCGCCGACGAAGTTCCGGGCGCGGGGCGCGGCTACCGCGTCCTAAAGTTCAACGCGCCGGTGGCGGCGTCGGCTGTGGGTGGCGTGCTCGTTGACGAACGCGGGCGCGCGCTCGGACTCGTCACCGCGCAGCCGCAGTCAACGAACGCGGGCTACGCCGTGCCGCTGAGCAGCGTCGTCGGGATGGTGCGCTCGGTCGGCTTCCAGATCGCCGCGGCTCAGCCGAACGTGTCGAACGCGCCGTACGCGATCCCGCAGAGCCAAGTCTCCGTGCCGCAGCGCCCCACGTTGCCGCTCGAAGCGAAAGGTCCCGGCTCGGTCGTGGTGAAGCCTTCGCGCCCCGTCGATCTGCTCGCGGCGTCGAAGACGATCTACGTGCGGAGCATGACGAATCTGTTCAAGCCGGAGCAGCTCGTCAACGAGCTGAACAAGCGCGCGGAGATCAACTCCTGGGGGCTCTCGTTCGTGGACGACGAGCGCGTCGCCGATCTCGTCCTGACGATTGATCACGTCGTCTTCACCTACAAATTCACGTTCACGCTCGCGCACCAGCGCACAGGCGTCATCGTCGCCTCGGGCAGCCGCATCATCTGGGACGGCAACCTCGGCGCGCCCGACATGGCGGATCGCGTCGTCGAGAAACTCAAAGACGTGCGCGCGCAGACGCCGACGAAAACTGATCCGACAGCCGAGAAGGCGAAGAACTGAAGCCGGAGCGCGCGCGCGAGAAGGCGCGACGACCGACACCACGGAGGCACGTCTTGATCGAACGAACACTCGCCATCGCGCTCGCCTGCTCGCTGCTCGTAAGCGCCGCCGCGCCGCTCGCGTCGGCGCAGACGACGAAGCAGGACGCGAAGCGCGCCGCGCGCTGGCGGGAGCTCCTCTCGTCATACGGCACGGGCAAGGACTCGGTAGTCGCCGTCCGCCTGCGCGACAAGTCGGAGCTGAAGGGCTACCTTAGCGAGAAGGACGACGAGAGTTTCGTCGTCACGAACGCGGAGACGGGCGCGAGCGCGCGGGTGCTTTACGCGCAGGTCGAGAAGGTGGAGATCACTTCCGACGTGTTGAAGGGCGCGTTGAGGAGAGGGACGAGACCCAAGACGCTGGCGAAGAACATCGCGATTGGCGTGGGCGTGCTCGTCGTCTTCGGGTTAATACTGGGGCTCGCGGGGGTGGACGATTGAGGGTCGGGGCGGTGATGAATTTGAAGGCAAGTGGAGAGGTGATGATGAGGCGTCGAGTTTCAACCGCGCTGCTCGTGTTGCAGGCGTCGGTCGTGGCGTTGGTGCTGCTGCTCGCGGCTTACGTCGCGGCGCACGGGCAGCAGTTATCGCAGTCTCAGCCGAAGCCGGAAGCGACGAAGACGGACGCGCCCGCGTTCGATCAGGCGCGCTTCGACCGCCTGCGCGCGGAGGGCGCGGAGGCGATCATGAACCTCGACTACGAGGCGGCGAAGGCGCGCTTCGCGGAGATGGCGCACGAGTTCCCGGATCACCCGGGCGGGTCGCAGTACCTCGCCGCCGCCTTGTGGCTGAAGACCCTGAACAGCTCGCGCCGCCTCCAGTCGGGCATCTACAACACGGACTCTTTCTACGAGGGCGACGAGGACAAGGTCGATCCCAGCGTCGTCGCGCAGTTTCGCGAGTTGACGCGCACGGCGAGGCTTCTGGCGCAGGCGCGTCTGAAGAAGAACCCGGACGACGTGGAGATGCTCTACTTCCTCGGCGCGACCGAGGCGCTCAAATCCGCGTTCGAGGCGGCGGTCGAGCGTCGTTTCTTAGGCGCGTGGCGCGACAGCGGCGACGCGGTCGATCTTCACGGCAAGGTCTTGAAGCTCGATCCGAACTACCACGACGCCGAGCTGTCAATCGGGATGTACGACTACATCCTCGGCGATCTCCCTTGGCTCTACCGGCAGTTCGCGCGCCTGCACGGCGACAGCGGTTCGAAGAAGAGAGGGATCACGGAGCTTGAGCGCGTGGCGCAGCAGGGCAAGTGGGCGCGAGACGACGCGCGCGTCCTGCTCATCCCGCTCTACAAACGCGAGCGCCGGTTCGCCGAAGCCGCCGCCAACGCGCGCGAGCTGGCGGCGAAATACCCGCGCAACTACATCTTCAAACTCGAAGCCGCGGACGCGCTCGTCTCGCAAGCCGAGACGGCGCGCGCGAGCGACGCGGCGCAGGCGGCGAAACTAGAGCAGGAAGCCTTCGCCACGTTCGAGTCGCTCTTGAACGAGCGACCGCCGCGCGGCGCGTCTTCGTCGAAGCAGATCGATCAGATTCACTTCGAATACGCGGAGGCGCTCTTCCGCGCGGGGCAGATGGAGCGGGCGGCGCGCGAGTTCGTCGCGGCGTCGGAAGTTGCGAACGCCGAGCCGAGCTTGGCGACGATGGCGCACTTGAGAGCCGCGCAGTCGCTCGACCTCGCGGGCAAGCGCGCCGACGCGCTCACGCAGTACAAAGCCGTGCTCGCGCGCCCCGACGTTTACAAGGCGCACGACGAAGCCGAGCGCGGGCTTCGGGAGCCCTACCGCAAGCAGTCGGCTTCCGACGCGGGCGGCGACGACGCGGCGGGCGCGGGCGCGAAGAGTGCCGACGTGAAGAATTAAGACGCAAGGGCGCGAGAGGCGCGCGACGAAGAGCGGCGCGCGAGGTTTGAGATGAGGAGCTACAAGACGAGCGAAGGGGGCGCGCCCTTGTTCCGCGACATCTGCTGCGAGATGCACGCGCCGCACGAGGAGAACTCGCTGCGCGCCGCTCAACACGCGCGCGCAGCGGCGAAAGCGTCTCCCGTCGCCGACGATGAGCAGGGAGACGAAACTGCTTCGCGCGTCGCGCGTCTGACCGTCGCGGGTCGCGAGCGAGCGCGCCGCCTGCTCTTGTGTCTCGACGGCGTGCCGCTCGAAATGATCCGGACGGTGCGCTCGCGCGGTCTGTTCGAGAACTTCCGCGAGCCTTCCGGCTTGCTCTCGCCCTTCCCCACGATGACGAACGTCGCGCTCGCCTCGATGTTCCGCGCCACGCCTCCGCTCGGCTACGAGAGCCTCTACTTTGATCGCGCGGCGCGCGAGTTTCGCGGCGGCGTCAAGAAGTACATCGGTCGCCGCACGCCCGACAAAGTGCCGTCGTCCTACATGGACGAGCTTGATTATCAGGAGCCGCTGCCGTTCGAGTTTCTGGTTTACGTCGCGCCCGACGCCGTGTGGCGCGCGGACATGCGCCGCTTCCGCGAGCGCTTCCGAGCCGCGCCGCGCGGGCGCGACTTCTTCGCGTTCCTCAAGGCGACCGACGGGCTGCTGCACTGTCGCGGGCCGGAAAAACTCGGAGTCGCGCTGGAGTCGCTCGACAAAATCCTGCGCGAGGTGCAGGGCTGGTGCGGCGACGAGACCGAGATCGTCCTCTTCTCCGACCACGGCATGAACCTCGAAGAGAACCGACGCATCAACCTGCAGACGCAACTGCGCGCCGAAGGCTTCACGCTCACGGATCATTTCGGCGCGCCGGACGCTCGCGCGGGCGCGCCGAACAGCGGCAACGGCGCGTCGAGCGCTCGCGCGAGCAAGCGTCGCAGCGTCGCCGTGCCCGCCTTCGGCCTGTGCGGCTACGCGGCGATCTACTGCGCGGACGAGACCGAACCCGCACGGGTCGCCGACGCGCTCGCGCCGCTCGAAGGCGTTGACTTCAGTATCTACCGCGACCATGAGGACGTGATCGTCAAGGGCGCGCGTGGCGCGGCTCGCATACGTCGTCGTGAAGATAACGGAGGCGTGAGCTTCGCCTACGAACCCGCGGACGGCGATCCGCTTGAACTCAGTTCGATCAAAGACGTGCTCGGCGGCGCGCGCGAGCTGGACGCGAGCGGTTTCGCCTCCGACCGCGCGTGGCTCGCGCGCACCGCCGGGCACACCTACCCCGACGCGCTCGCGAACCTCTACGGCGCGCTCAACTCGCCGCGCGTGCGCCACACGGCGGACGTGCTCGTCTCGACGCGCGACGGCTACTACTACGGTGCGTCCCACTTCAGCCGCATGATCCGTCTGCTCGCCACGCACGGCAACGCCCTGCGCCCAAGCACCCACGCCTTCCTCATGAGCACGCACCGCACGTTCCCCGACTATGTGCGCGCGACCGAGGCGCAGCCTTACCTGCGCGGGTGAAAATGCGAAATCTTCTGCCAGCATCAATCTTAGTATTGCTCTTAATCTGCTGCTTTGCGGCTAAGGGCAGCGAGCTACAATCGCAAGAAGAAAAAGGTCTGCCTGCTTCTGACTTACCCCAAGCAGCTCCTGTTTACAATTTGTTCAAGTCACTAAAGACATCCGACTTTGAGCTATAC
>JAIVGV010000578.1 GCA_020201365.1 Acidobacteriota bacterium | reverse complement strand
CAACATCGGCACGGCGGCGAACCGCGTCGAGACGACGATGGCGGGCTTGCTCACGCTTGTCATCAGCTTCCTTGCGCGCATCGCCGGATTGGGGAGAGTCAGCGACGCCGTCGTCAACATCATCAACCGCGTCCGCGCGCCGATTGATCGCGCGCTGGATCGTGTAATTGATTGGATCGTAAACATGGCGAGGCGCGTCGGCAGATTCTTTGCGCAGGCAGGCACGCCGTCGAACCCTCAACAACGTCTCGATGAAGCAATGGTGATGGCGTTAAGCGCAGTAGGACGATTTAGTGGGCGGCGCGTCGGTGCAGTCGTGCTCAGACCGATCTTGGCAGCCATCAAGCTCAGATACGGTCTGAAATCGTTAGAGCCTGTTGTTCGCGGTAATAAATGGGCTGTTCAAGGAGAGATCAACCCAATCAAAATAGGGCTTACTCCGATTGAAGTTGAAGATGTTTCTGCCGGAAGGGTCACGCAACCTCAACGGGAAGAATTACAACGAAAAGTCGAAGAACAAAAATCCGCATACAGAGAGAAACTCAATCAAGGAAGTTGGAGGCAACACTTAGGTTGGTGTTTTGAACGTGCTGTTGAACTCGGAATACATGCTTTGGCTGAACTGCAAGGGGTTGAAGTATTTTTAATAGAAATAACCCCACAGGAGGGATTACAGAATGTTCGCCCGGTTGAAGGTAGAACTGTTTCGGGCGAAAGAGACCCGAATGTAAATTGGAGACAGCACTTTGTTGTAACAGTGAACGGAAGAGTCTTCGATTCCGAGTTTAATGTCCAAGGACTCAACCTCTCTACCTACCTGAGCAGAATGTTCCCGAATCAGCGGGTTCGCCTTCGACGCGCACAAAGAGAAAGTATTTTAGCAGCCTCGATTGCGCTTACGCAGACCTCCACCGGTGGTGGCGGTTGAAACGCACGATCAAGTAATACCGAAATGGCTAACCTGATGCCTAAGAGCTTAATGCGGTCAGAAAATGTCAGCCACCTCGCCTCGTGCATCATGCCGACGGCGGATCGTCGCGCTTTTGTCGTGCGCGCGGTCGAATATTTTTTGCGGCAGGACTATGCGGAGATTGAACTGATCGTTGTTGACGACGGCATGGATGCGGTCGCCGATCTCATGCCGACGGATGAGCGCGTGAGATATTTTCGTCTCGACAAGAAGTTGACCGTCGGGGCGAAGCGCAACTTCGCATGCGAGCAGGCGCGCGGAGACGTGATCGCGCACTGGGACGACGACGATTGGCACGCGGCGCGGCGTCTGAGCTATCAGGTCGGCGAGTTGTTGCGCGCGGGCGCGGACGTATGCGGCATCAGGGAGTTGCTCTTCTACGACGTGAGAGATACGCGCGCGTGGCGTTACGCCTATCCGGCGTCGCGGAAGATGTGGCTATC
>JAIVGV010000146.1 GCA_020201365.1 Acidobacteriota bacterium | reverse complement strand
TGATGCGGGACTTGCTGCTGCGAGCAGCGTCTTTATCAAACCCATTCAGTGCGCCATCAGCTTCTCGATCTCCTCGATCCCCTTCGGCACTTTTGAGGTGAGCACGCGGTGTCCGTCGCCTGTGACGAGCACGTCGTCTTCGATGCGGACGCCGATGCCGCGGTACCTGTCTGGCACGCCCTCGGCGTCCTCCGCGACGTAGATGCCGGGCTCGACCGTGACGACGACGCCGGGATCGAGCGGGCGCGGCTCGCCGTCGAGCTTGTAGCGACCGGCGTCGTGCACGTCCAAGCCGAGGAAGTGCCCGACGCCGTGCATGAAGAAGCGGCGGTAGGTCTTCTCCTCAATCAGCCTGTCAACGTCGCCTTCGAGCAGACCGAGCCTTAGCATGCTTTCTGTGAGCATCCTCGCCGCGCGGTCGTTCAGATCGTCCCACGTGACACTGGGCTTGACCATCTCGACGCACGCCGTCTGCGCCGCGAGCACCGCCTCGTAAATCTCGCGCTGCGGCGCGGTGAAGCGACCGTTGACGGGGAAGGTGCGCGTGATGTCCGAGGCGTAGCCTTGATACTCCGCGCCCGCGTCAACGAGCACGAGATCGCCGTCGCGCAAGGGCGCGTCGTTCGTGATGTAGTGGAGGATGGTGGCGTTCGCGCCGCCGCCGCAGATCGTGCCGTAGGCGGGTGCGGCAGCGCCGCTCTTGCGGAAGTGGTATTCGATCAGAGCCTCGATCTCGTACTCGTACATGCCGGGTCGGACGTTCTGCATCGCGAGGACGTGCGCCTCCGCGCCGATGTCGGCGGCGCGCTGCATGAGCTCGATCTCCGCGTCGGACTTGACGAGGCGCATCTCGCCCAAGATCGCGCCGGGGTCTGTGATCGAGTCGGGCGCGGTGAACTGTCGGCTGCGCGTGCGCATCTCCGCGAGTTGTTTGATCAGAGCCTCGTCCAAGTCGGGGTGGACGCCGAGGCGGTAGTAAACCGTGCGCGCGCCGTTCAGAAGCTCCGCGAGCTTTTCGCGAAACTCTGTGACGGGGAACGCGGCGTCCGCGCCGTGTCTTTCTTTCGCGCCTACGACTCCGGCGCGGCGACCTGTCCACGTTTCTTGTTCGGGATCGCGCGGGCGCACAAACAGCATGAACTTGCGTTCGGGGTGCGCGGGCGCGACGAAGGCGATTGCCTCCGGCTCGTCGAAGCCGGTGAGGTAGTAGAAATCGGAGTCCTGTCGGTAACGGTAGTGGGTGTCGTTCGAGCGCGTGGCTTCCGGGGCGGCGGGGATGACGGCGACGGAGCCGGGCTCCATGCGCCGCATGAACTCTGCGAGCTGCGTCCGCATCGTGTGTCTCCTAGAGAAGATGCGGACAGTTTAATTGAGAGGCGCGGGCGAGACCAAGCCGCGCCTTCCGCCCGCGACCGATTCGCGCGATAATCCGACGCGGGAAAACGATGGCGACTCAGACCGTCAACAACGAGGCGGCGGCGCACGACGAGCGAGGCGTAAGAGACGACGCGCGTGCGCAGATCGTCTCCTACGATCCGGCGACGAACGAGGAGATCGGGCGCGTGCCGTCGTGTTCTGCCGAAGACGTGCGGCGCGCGGTCGGGCGTGCGCGGGAGGCGCAAAAAGATTGGGCGGCGCGGAGTTTCCGCGAGCGCGGTCGAGTAGTTCTGCGGGCGCGGGAGATCGTGCTTGACGAAGTTGATGCTCTCGCCGACCTGATCTCGCGCGAGTCGGGCAAGCCCGTGACCGAGGCGATCATGATGGAGCTCGTGCCGACGCTCGATCTGATGCGGTACTTCGCGCGGCGGGCGGCGCGGATGCTGCGCCCCGAACGGATCAACATCGGTCAGTACACCCTGCTCGGTCGCACCTCGCGCGTGGTGTTCAAGCCTCTGGGCGTCGTCGGAGTCATCTCGCCTTGGAACTTCCCCTGGGCGATCCCGCTGGGCGAGGTCGTGATGGCGCTGATGGCTGGCGACGCCGTCGTGCTGAAGCCGAGCGAGCTGACGCCCTTCGTCGGATTGAAGATCGCGGATGTCTTCAAGCGCGCGGGACTGCCCGAAGGTCTCTTCAACGTGGCGACGGGCGACGGCTCGACCGGCGCGGCGCTTGTCGAGGCGGGCGTTGATAAGATCATGTTCACGGGGAGCGTCGCGACCGGCAGGCGCGTGGCGGAGGCGGCGGCGCGGCAGTTGATCCCGTGCGTGCTGGAGTTGGGCGGCAAGGACCCGATGATCGTCTTCGCGGACGCGGACTTGGAAGCCGCCGCGGCCGCCGCCGTGTGGGGCGCGTTCGCGAACGCGGGGCAGGCGTGCGCGTCGGTCGAGCGCTGCTACGTCGAAGAGGGGATCGCGGAGAAGTTCACGGCGCGCGTCGTCGAGCTGACTCGCGCGCTCAAAGTTGACGCGGGCGCGAACGACGCCGCGGACATCGGCTCGATGTCGTGCGAGCGGCAGCGCGGCGTCGTCGAGGAACACTTGCGCGAGGCGGCGGAGCGGGGCGCGCGCGTGCTCGCGGGCGGCGGGCGCGGTCGAGACGGGGGCGCGTTCCACGAGCCGACGGTCGTGGCGGGCGTGGATCATTCGATGAGGCTGATGCGCGAGGAGACTTTCGGTCCCGTGCTGCCTCTGATGACTTTCAAAACTGAAGAGGAAGCGATCAAACTCGCGAACGACAGCCCGTTCGGACTGACCGCGAGCGTGTGGACGCGAGACATCCGTCGCGGCGAGCGCGTCGCCGAGCGGATCGAGGCGGGGACGGTGATGGTCAACGAGGTGCTCTACACGCACGGCATCGCGCAGACGCCGTGGGGCGGCGTGAAGCTCTCAGGGCTAGGGCGCACGCACGGTCGCGCCGGGCTCTTGGAACTCGTCCGCGCGCAGCACGTCCACACGAACCGGCTCGCCGTGCTGCAAGACCTGTGGTGGTTCGCCTACACGCCGCAGTCGCGCGCGCTCTTCCGCCAGTTCGCGCGCAGGTTCACTTCCGGGTCGCTCCTGCAAACTTCGCTGCTCCTGCCCGCGATGCTGCGCCGCCTGCGCGAGCGTCGCCGCTGACGCCTCACGCCCTCGCCCCGCGTTAAACAATGTCCTTTTTTTGTCGCAGGTCTTGCGCCCGCCGCCGACGGGCGGTTATATTTCCTCGCCTCCCGAACGAGCGGCGTAACAAGCAGGGTTAGCTGTAATACTTCCACGCCGGAAAGTCCGTCCGAACCTCTCCGGCATCCACGTCAACGTCAGCGCCTGTCGGCAGTTCCTACGGCGAAAACTTTGTCCCCGACCTCACTGATCTTTCTGTCATTCCGCCGTCGCCATTTTTTCGCGGGGTCGCTCAACGCGTGCGACCTCACCCCGACCAACCGCAGACGAACCTCGGAGGAACAATGAAGAAAGCTTTAGCCTCGCTTTTGCTAACCGCCTTCTGCGCCGTCGGTTTGTTGCCGACGCCCGCCCGAGCCCAGAGCCCGACCGGCGAAGAGAACCGCGCGACGGTCATCCGCCCGGACAGGGAAGACGTTTCGCCGCCGCTGCGTGAGATCGCTCCCAAGCGTCACGTCAGCACCAACCCCGAACACGAACTGAAGCGTCTGCCCGCGCAAGCCGCGGGCGGGCAGGACACCCTCGCCGCGACGGGTACTTCGACCTCAGCCGCGACGACCGTCTCCGGTCTTAACTTCGACGGCGTCGGCATCGGCGGCGGCTACACACCCGACGCCGCGCCCCCGGACACGAACGGCGCGGTCGGCGCGACGCAGTACGTGCAGTGGGTCAATGAAGATTTCGCGGTCTATGACAAAGCGACGGGCGCGCGCATCTACGGCCCCGCCGCCGGCAACACCTTGTGGAGCGGCTTCGGCGGACCCTGCCAGTCGTTCAACGACGGCGACCCGATTGCTCAGTACGACAAGGTGGCGAACCGCTGGGTCATGACGCAGTTCGCCGTCTCCGCTCAGCCCTACACGCAGTGCATCGCCGTCTCCGACACCCCGGACGCGACCGGCACGTATCACCGCTACTCGTTCAACTACGGGCGCAACTTCAACGACTACCCGAAACTCGGCGTCTGGCCCGACGGCTACTACATCACCTACAACATGTTCCGTAACGGGCGCTCGTTCATCGGGTCGCAGGTCTGCGCGATTGATCGCGCCGCCATCCTCGGCCAAGTTGTGCGCCCCGTCACGCAGCAGTGCGTGCAGTTGAGCAGCAGCTTCGGCGGCGTGCTGCCGGCGGATCAGGACGGCTTGACGACGCCGCCCGCCGGCGCGCCCGAAGTCCTCTTGAACTTCGGCACGAACTCGCTCAACCTCTGGCGTTACCACGTGGACTGGTCGAACACGGCCAACACGAAGCTGACGGGACCGACCAACCTGCCCGTCGCGGCCTTCACGCGCGCCTGCGGCGGCGGCACCTGCGTCCCGCAGGTCGGCACGACGCAGCAGCTCGACTCGCTCGCCGACCGTCTGATGTACCGGCTCGCTTACCGCAACTTCGGCGATCACGAATCTCTGGTCGTCAACCACTCGGTCGCGACGAGCGGCTCTTCCGGCAGCGGCGTCCGCTGGTACGAGTTGCGCAGTGTCACCGCGGGCACCCCCGTCGTCTTCCAGCAGGGCACGTTCGCGCCTGACACGCAGTACCGCTGGATGGGCTCGATGGCGATGGACAAGGTCGGCAACATCGCCGTCGGCTACAGCCGTTCGAGCAGCACGGCGCAGCCCTCGATCTACTTCACGGCGCGCAACCCGGCAGACCCGGCGGGCACGATGAGCCTGGCGGAGACGACCATCGTCATCGGCGGCGGCTCGCAACTGCCGACGCTCGCGCGCTGGGGCGACTACAGCAGCCTCTCGGTCGATCCCGTTGACGACTTACGATCAGCTTGCCGAATCTTCCTGCTCCGGATCGATCTCCCGAATCTTCTTCCGAGGCTGCGCCCGAACTTGCTCGCACGCTACATGCACGCACGCGAACGTCGCCTCGCCACGCGCGACACGAACCGGACGGTGCGCCCCTTCGACTGGGGCGCGGAGTTCGTCGCCGAGCGCCTGAACGGCGACCCGCCCGCCCGCGTCGTCGCGGAGTTCGCGCGCCGCGCCGTCGAACACAGCCGAGAGTTCTACGCGCTGCCCGAGATCAGCGACTTCAAGCTCGCGGGCGACGTGCTCACCTGGACGAGCGCCGTCGAGACGCCCTCGCGCGAGAACGACACGGCGCGCGCGCGCTTCTTCCCCGAACTGACGATCACCGGCAAACCGAACGACACGCGGCGCGCCGTCGTCGTCCTCCCCGAATGGAACGCTAAACGGGCGAGCCACGTCGCGCTCTGCCGCGTCCTTAACCGCTTCGGCATCGCCGCGCTCAGGCTCACGCTCCCTTACCACGACGAGCGGCGACCGCCGGAGCTTGAGCGCGCCGAGCACCTCGTCTCGTCGAACGTCGGGCGCACCGTCCAGTCGGTGCGCCAAGCCGTGCTCGACGCGCGCGCCGCCGTGCGCTGGCTCAGAGAGCGCGGCTACGAGCGCGTCGGGATCGTCGGAACCTCCATCGGCTCCTGCGTCGCCTTCCTCGCCTTCGCGCACGAGCCCGACATCAGGGCGGGAGTCTTCAACCACGTCTCCGGCTACTTCGCCGACGTCGTCTGGCGCGGCATCTCGACGGCGCACGTGCGCGCCGGACTAGGCGACCAAATCACGCTGGAAGAACTGCGCGCCGCGTGGCTCCCCATCAGCCCGCTCGCCTACACCGAACGCCTCGCGCTCGCCGCCCCGCGCCCCATGCGCTTCATCTCCGCGCGACGCGATCTGACCTTCCTGCCCGATCTCTCGCGCGACATCATCCTGAAAATCCGCAGCAGTGATCACCCGCTCGACGCCGTGTGGCTCCCCTGCGGTCACTACACGCTCGGCGAGCCGCCCTGGAAGTACCTCGACGGCTGGAAGATCGTCACCTTCCTGCGCCGCCGGCTGTGATAACCTCTCGCGCCGGGAGCGATGAGAAGAGAACCGAGACCGCCTGCGACCACGTCCGTCGCGCTCCTGCGCGGCGTCAACGTCGGCGGCAAGAACATGCTCGTCATGGGCGCGCTCAAAGCCGCCTTCGAGCGCGCCGGACTGGCGCGCGTTGAGACCTACATCAACAGCGGCAACGTCATCTTCGACTCAGGCGAACCGGACGCGCGCAAACTAGAGAGCAAGCTCGAACGGTTGATCGCGCGCGAGTTCCCGCTCGCGTGCAGGGTCTTCGTGCGCAGCCCCGCCGAACTGGCGGCGTTGGTCGGGGGGCTGCCCGCGAAGTGGGGCGGGGACGCGCGCTGGAAGTACCACGTCGCCTTCCTCAGCCGCGCCGTTGACTCCGAAGCGATACTCGCGGGACTGCGACCGAAGGACGGCATCGAGCGGATCATCTACCGCCCCGGCGCGCTGCTCTGGTCTGTGCGCGCGAGCGACGCCTCACGCTCCTTGATGCTGAAGCTGTCGAGCCTGCCCGCCTATCAGGAGATGACCGTGCGCAACCTCAACACCACGCGCAAGCTCTACGATCTGACGAGGTCTCGCGGCTGACGACCGCGAGACTATGCGCCGGGGCTCCGACTGAGATAGGATGCTCGCCCAGCACGGTGGGTAATCTCGAAGCGTCCGCAGAGGAGACCTCATGGAAGCTCAAACTTCAAACCCGGCGGGAGCAATCGCACGCGCGCGCGGCGTCGTCGTCACACGCGCGCTCTTCCTGTGCCTCCTCGCCGCGTTGACGACCACCGGCGGCTGCAACACGACGACGCTCTTCCAGTCGAACTTCGACACGACGGGCTTCGACCAGCCGCCTTCGCCGACGCAGGCGGTCGGCACGGCGGAAGTCTCGGCGGAGCCGAACACCGTCATCGTCGCCCAAGCCCCGCCCAACGCCACGCCCCCGGCGAAGTGGCTGCGGATCACACGCACCAAAGCCTCCTCTCCGGCATCCTCTTTTCAGGGCAAGCTGGTGCGGCAGCAGGGCAACGGCACCTACACCTTCTCGACCGCCCTGTTCATCCCTCTGGGCGAGACCGGACCCACGACGGTTCAGTTCGAACAGTTCAGCCAGCCGGTCGAAGACCCCGTCGGTTTCCTGCGCCTCGACTTCATGCCGAACGGGCGCGTCCGCCTAGACAACGATGAGAACACCTTCTTCGGGACGTTCCCGTTCAACCAAGTCTTCCTCGTGCAGGTCACGCTGAACATTAACGACACGTCGCCGAGCGCTCACATCGTACTTTCCGGCGCGGGCGCGACGGGGAATACGGAGCGCGACATCATCCCCGCGCTGCGCACGCAGGCGCTGCAGTTCGGCGCGATCAGATTCCTGACGGGCTCCCCCACCATCGGGACGTTCTACGCCACGAACGTCGTCGTCACACACTAACCCGGGCGAACCGCCCCGACGAGCCCCTTTGACGGCGAGGAGATCGTCACCTTCCGACGCAGACACTTGTAGCCGCCGCGAGCTTCGCCTAGACTCGCGCCGACGCGCGCCGACTGTGAAGGCTCGTTTATCCCTTGTGATCTTTGTTCTGTGCCCGCCTCACTCATCCGCGCTAATATCCTTCCCGTTATGAAGACCACGGAAGACGAAACCGAGGAGATCGTCGGTCGGCTGTCGCAGCGGATCATCGCCGAGTGCCGCAAGCGCCACGGCTTCGGCGAGTTGTTCTTCCGCACGGACGGGCTCGAACACGAGGAGCGGCGCGCTGCGATGCGCCGTCGTTTCCTCGAAGCCAACCCGGACATTGCGGCGGAGCACCGCGCGGCGATCCTCAAAGCCGCCGTCACGCCCGGCATGACGCGCGGCGAGGCGACCGCCGCGTGGGGCTTGCTCGAAGAGGACACGCGGGGCGTCTTCGGGCACGTGACCGAGGAGTCGCAGATCACTTACGCATACTTCACGGGCTTCAGCGTCGGCAGAACTTACGCGCTCTACATGAGGGACGACGTGGCGGCGGGCGTGCGCGAAACGCCAGAGCTGATCGCGCCGCACCCGCGCGAGACCGACATGAAGCTCGCGGAGAGGTATCTAGACCTCTTCTGCTTCTACGACGGGAGCGACGAGCAGTTGTTCGGCACGGACATGGACTTGCACCGGAACCCGCCCGACATCCTCGCCATGCAGATGCACCGCACGGAGCCCGTCCCGCGCTTCTCGTCGGACGAGCGCGAGATGGAGAAACTCGTGTGGCGGCTCGCGGGCTGCGGAGTTTACAGCGACTACCTTGAGGAGTTGCGCCGGATGGGGACGGACGCCGAGCGCGCGACGCTCGCCGAGCGCTGCGAAGCGGCGGTCGCCGTCAAGAAGAATTATGTGAGCTGGCTCTTCACGATGCCATGAGCAGCCTTGAGACAGAGCTGGACGACGTGCTGCGCCGACTCGCTTCGCTCGACGCCGCCGCGCCCGCCTCCGAAGACCGCGACGCGGCGGAGCGCGCGCTGGCGAGTTACTTAGCCTTACACAACACCCCGCGCCACCCCGTCCGCTGGGTGACGGACGCGCACGACGCCTTCCGCCTCGTCGCAGCCTGCTACGAAGACGCGCAGGCTTCGCGCAACGAACTCTTCCGCGCGCAGGATGACCTCGACGTGCTGTTGCGAACGAAGGGCGGCAGGGCGACCGAGGCGCAAGTTGAGAGCGCGCCTGTCGCCGCGTTGGACGGGAGTCTCACGGGGGTCTGGAACTTCGTCAGGCAGTTAGTTCAGGGGCACGACGTGATCCTCTCGGTGCCGTGGGCGCTCTACCACCCGCAGTTCACGCCGAACCGGGGTCGCCGCCTGACCATCTACGGCTACGACGTTTGGTACAACGCGAACAACGTCGTCGAGCTCGTCGCGAGTTCGGCGCGCGAGTTCCGTTGGTGGCGCGCTGACACGCCCTTGCAGCGCGCGACGTGCAAGCTCCGCTTGCGCGTCACGCGCAACCTGCTCGACGCATACGAGGCGGGCTTGTGGCAGTTCTGGGTGACGCGGACGCAGACCATCGCGCTCCCGCGCCCCGCCTTAGTTCTTCGCGACGGGCGGCTGCACTGCGAGACCGCCCCCGCCGTGAGCTGGCGCGCGAGCGACCAACGCTACTTCTGCCTGAACGGCGTGCGCGTCTCCGAGGAGATCGCCACGACGCCCGCCGCGCGCCTCGACCCGCGCCTCATACTCTCCGAGCGCAACGCCGAGGTGCGCCGCGAGATCATACGCAAGATCGGCATCGAGCGCGTCTGCGCGGAGTTGAACGCGCGCTGCGTTGACGCCCAGGGCGACTACGAGCTGCTGCTGCTCGATCTGCAAGACGGTCGCGTGCGCCCGTTCCTCAAGATGCGCAACCCGTCCGCCCCCGGCGTTTATCATATTGAAGG
>JAIVGV010000417.1 GCA_020201365.1 Acidobacteriota bacterium | reverse complement strand
CGATCCGAACGCGCAGCCCGTCCCCACCGCTTCCGTCGCGCCCATCATCGCGCCCGTGCAGACGTTCCGCACCGAGCAGGTTTACGTCTGCGACCGCGACGGTTACAACCTGCGCCCCCTCACCAGCCGTGAGGGGCTCGTTTACTTCCACGCCGTCTGGTCGCCCGACTCGCGCACGATAGCGGCGCTCGCGTGCAAGGAGGACGAGCTCTCGGCGCGCATCGCGGAGAACAAGCCGCTCGCCGGGCGCGCGCGCCTGATCGAGCGCGACACGGGGCGCGAGCGCCTGCTCTCGGATCAGCCGATGGACGCGCTGCCCGTCTTCTCGCCCGACGCGGCGAAGGTCGCGACCGCCGCGGGCACCGACGTCTTCATCTTCGACGCCGCGGGCGAGAAGCCGACGAGCGCGATGCTCCCGCTGCGCGATCCGCTCCTCGCCTCCTCAGCCGACTACGACTTGAAGCACCTCCAGCGCGCGCCGACCGTCAACGCCGCCGCGCAGAAGAATCAGCCGGGCGCGCAGACGCCGCCGCCGCCGCAGTCGTCCGGCACGCCGCTCTCGTTCAACCCGGTGATCCGCCTCGAATGGCTGGGCGAAGATTTGCTCTACGTCCAGACGGGCTACGTCCGCATCTTCCAGAGCGAGTCGGAGCCGACGCGCCGCTACCTGCGCTGGCACGCGCTGCGCCTGAGCCCGCAGGCGGTCGTGATGCGGTGAGACTTTCCCAACGGGTGAGGCGAATCGAATGATCTACAACAGCGTGGCAGACATCTTCGCGGCGAACGAAGACGTGAGGCGCAGGCTCGTCGCGCGCGTCGAAGGCTTAGGCGAGGCGAGGGCGAACGCCTCGGCGGGCGGCTGGTCGGTCGCGCAGATCGTCGAGCACCTCTCGCGCACGGAGCGCGGCGTCGCGCGCACGCTCGAAAAGATTTTGTCGGAAGCCGCGGGCGGCGACGGCGACGCGACGCGCGCCTTCGCGCCCTTCTCGCTCGACGACTACGTGGAGCGCTCGCGCGAGCGGAAGTTCGAAGCGCCGGAGTTCATACGCCCGCGCGGGCTCGCGCTCACCGAGTCGCTCGCGCGCCTGCGCGAGTCGCGCGCGCAGCTTGAGAGTTTGCGACCGCGCTTCGAGTCGGCTGACTACTCGCGGCAGTTCGCGCACCCCGCCTTCGGGATGCTCAACGTCGGTCAGTGGCTCGCCTTCGTCGGCATGCACGAGGAGCGCCACCTGCGGCAGATCGAGCGGACGCTGGGGGAAACGATGAAGGAGGAACGCGGAACGATGAAGTGAGAGCAAAGGCTTTCAGTTCATCATTCATCGTTCCTCCTTCATCGTTTCAGACTCTCCTTAGCTTGCTCGCAACAAATCGCGCTCCTATAATCACACGCACTTCGCGCCCCTGTAGCTCAACGGTTAGAGCAGCAGACTCATAATCTGTTGGTTGTACGTTCGAATCGTACCGGGGGCATTTGTTTGAATGACGGCGACCGCGAGTCGCCTTCTTTTGTTTGCGGGTGAGGAGGAAGCGTTGGCAAAGAAGGACGTGATCGGAGTCGGAGTCATCGGCACGGGGTTCGCGCGCACGACGCAGATTCCGGCGTTCCGCGCGTGCGAGGGCGCGCGCGTCGTGGCAATCGCGAGCGGGCACGTGGAGAACGCCGAAGCCGCGGCGCGAGAGTTCGACATCCCGTTCGTCGGGCGCGACTGGCGCGAGGTCGTATGGCGGCCGGAGGTCGATCTCGTCTGCATCACGACGCCGCCGGTGACGCACTGCGACATGACGTTCGCGGCGTTCAAGTCCAGGAAGGCTGTGCTGTGCGAGAAGCCGATGATGATGTCGCAGGGCGAGTCGGCGTCGGTGGCTCGCGTCGCGAAGCACGGGCGTGTCCTCGCGCTGGTCGATCACGAACTGCGCTTCGTGCCCGCGCGTCAACGGATGCGCGAGCTGATCGCGTCGGGCGAGATCGGGCGCGTGTGGCACGCGAAGGTCACGTTCCGCGCCGACTCCCGCGCCGCCAGTGATCGCGCGTGGGACTGGTGGTCGGACGCGAAGTCGGGCGGCGGCGTGCTCGGCGCCATCGGCTCGCACGCGGTTGACGCGCTGCACTGGCTCACCGGCGCGGAGTTCGACACGGTCTCCGCGCGTCTCTCGACGCACGTCGCCAAGCGTCCCGACGGGCGTGCCGGAAAGATGCGCGTCGTGACGAGCGACGACGAGGCGAACCTGCTGCTCACCTTCAAGCGCGGCGGCAGGGTCGCCAGCGGCGCGACCGCCACCCTCTCGCTCTCGATGGTCGAGGCGGGCGAGCCCGTCCACCGCGTCGAAGTCTTCGGCGAGCGCGGCGCGCTCAAAGTCGAGGGCTTGAAGCTGTGGCGCGCCGGGGTCGGCGGCGGACGCTGGGAGAGCGTTGAGGTCGAGCCCGCGCCGCTCGCCGACGGGATGCGCGACGGCGAGTGGTCGCGCGGCTTCACGGTCTTCTCACAAAAAATTATTGACGCGCTGCGCGACGGCAAGACGAGGGTCGAAGGCGCGGCGACATTCAACGATGGACACCTCACGCAACTCGTCCTCGACGCCGCGCGCCGCTCAAGCGAATCGGGGTGCGAAGTCGGAACAGACAAGAATCAACCTTCAAAGTCTTCAACCGCGCGGAGTGGGAGACGGCGCGAAGTCGGAATGGACGAGTATCAAGGATGGTGACGAGGATGCCGCAGCGGCGCGCGTCGTCGTCGTGCGTGCGTGTGGGCGTTGATACGGGCGGGACGTTCACGGACTTCGTGTTCGCGCGCGGGCGGCGCGTGGAGATTTTCAAGCTCGCCTCGACGCCCGCCGATCCTTCGCTCGCCATCGCCGAGGGCTTGCGCCGCGTCGCCGCCGAGACGGGCGCGCGAGTCGCCGATCTCGAAGTCGTCCACGGCACGACCGTCGGCACGAACGCCTTGCTCACGCGCGCCGGCGCCCGCGTCGCGCTCGTCGCGACCGCCGGGTTCGAGGACGTGATCGAGATCGGGCGTCAGGCGCGACCGCGCCTCTACGACTTCGACGCCGTCAAGCCCCCGCCGCTCGTCCCCCGCGCGATGCGCTTCGGCGCGCGCGAGCGCGTCACGGCGTCGGGAGAAATTTTAGAAGCACTCGGCGAAGAAGAGATCGAAAGGCTCGTCGCGGAGATCAGAAGCGCCGCGCCGGAGTCGGTCGCGATCTCACTGCTCTTCTCGTTCGTCAGCCCCGGACACGAACAGAAGATCGCGCGCGCGATCTCACGGGCGCTCGACGCGCCCGTCTCCGTCTCGCACGAGATACTGCCCGAATACCGCGAGTTCGAGCGCACCTCGACGGTCGCCGTCAACGCCTACCTCCAGCCGCTGATGAGCCGCTACCTCGAACGCCTCTCGTCGCGCGCGAAGAGCTTGCGCGTGATGCAGTCGTCGGGCGGGAGCGTCTCGGCGAAGGTCGCGTCGCGCGAGCCCGTGCGCACGGTGCTGTCGGGTCCGGCGGGCGGCGTCGTCGGCGCGCTCGACGCGGCGCGCGCGGCGGGATTGCGCGACATCATCACGTTCGACATGGGCGGCACCTCGACCGACGTGGCGCTGTGCTCGGACGCGCAGTTGCGGACGACGAACGAGTCGGTCGTCGCGGGGCTCCCCGTCGCCGTCCAAGTGCTCGACATCCACACGGTCGGCGCGGGCGGCGGATCGGTCGCGCGCGTTGACGCGGGCGGAAGTTTGCGGGTTGGTCCCGAATCCGCCGGAGCCGATCCCGGTCCCGCGTGCTACGGTCGCGGGCGTTTGCCGACCGTGACGGACGCCAACCTCGTGCTCGGTCGCTTCGGCGGCGCCGAGCTCCTCGGCGGCGACTTCCCGCTCGACGAAGGACGCGCGCGACGCGCGCTCGACTCGCTCGCGCGCCAGATGTCGAAGGCGGGAGGACGCCGCGTCGCGGCGACCGAAGCCGCGCTCGGCGTCGTGCGCGTGGTGAACGCGGGGATGGAGCGCGCGCTGCGCGTCGTCTCGGTCGAGCGCGGCTTCGACACGCGCGCCTTCTCGCTCGTCTCTTTCGGCGGCGCGGGGGGCTTGCACGCCGTCGCGCTCGCCGAAGGGCTGAAGATTCCGCGCGTCGTCGTCCCCGCGCGACCCGGCGCGCTCTCCGCGCTCGGCGCTCTGCAGTCCGACGTGATCCGCGACGCGAGCCGCACCGTCATGCTCGACGCCGGCGGCGCGCGTTTAGACAAACTCGAACGCGCCTTCGCCGAGATGGAGCGCGAGGCGCGCGACGCGCTGCGGCGCGAAGGCTTCGACGCCGCTCGACAACGGCACGGGCGCTCGGTCGCCGCGCGCTACCGCGGTCAGTCGTTCGAGCTGGAGATCAAATTCAGAAACCCCCGCGGCGTCGCCTCAGACTTCCACCGCGCGCACCTCGCGCGCTACGGCTACGAGCAGCGCTCGAACCCCGTCGAGATCGTCAGCGCGCGCGTGCGCTCGCGCGGGCTCGTCGCGAAGATCGCGGGCGAGAAAGCCGCCGCTTCGACAAAGAGCCGCGCGCCGCTCGCGCCGCCGCGCACAGCCGAAGTCTATTTCGACACGCGACCTGTGCGCGCTGCCGTTTACGCGCGCGAGGAATTACCCGCGGGCGCGAAGCTTCGCGCCCCCTGCGTCGTCACCGAATACTCTTCGACGACGCTCGTCCCCGCCGGGGCGAGCGCGTCCGTTGACGCGCGGGGGAATCTGGTCGTCGAGCTGAAGCAGTAATCCGTCTCAGGTTCACGATGACGAAACGTCGCAGCAAATTCGATCCCGTGACGCTCGAAATCTACCGCGCGCTCTTCACGTCGGTCGCGGAGGAGATGGGCGTCGCGCTCAGGCGCACGGCGTTCTCGCCGAACATCAAGGAGCGGCGCGACTACTCTTGCGCCGTCTTCGACGCCGCGGGGCGCGTCGTCGCGCAGGGCGATCACATGCCCGTCCACCTCGGCTCGATGCCGGCGGCGGTCGCGGCGGCGCTCGGCGAGACGGAGATCGCGCCGGGCGATGTCGTCGCGCTTAACGATCCCTTCGCGGGCGGCACGCACCTGCCGGACGTGACACTGGTCGCGGGCGTCTTCGACGCCGCGACGGGGTTGGGGGC
>JAIVGV010000145.1 GCA_020201365.1 Acidobacteriota bacterium | reverse complement strand
ACGGGCGGCAGCCGGGCGGACGCGGAGCGCGCGCTTGATAAGGCGCGCGGCGTTGTTGCCGTCGCGGTCGAATCGCTCTCGTCGCGGGGCGCGGACTGACAAAACCTGTGTGTGGCGCGGCGACTTTTAGTCGTTCGCGCGTCGGCGCAGTTCGGGCGCGTTGGCGAGAGGAATCGTCGGTGCTATCTTAGTCGCAAGAGAAGGGTCGTCCCGATTTCGTCGCACAAGCAAAGCTCTAAAGCTCTCCGCCCGTGCTCGCCCCCGCGAGGCTTTCGCTGATGGGATTCTCCGGCATTGATTACGTGGTGCTGCTGCTCTACCTCGTCGGCATCACGATCTTCGGCACGCGCTTCCGCTCCTCGCAGCGCACCGTGCGCGACTACTTCATCGGCGCGAAGAACACGCACTGGCTGATCATCAGCCTCTCCATCGTCGCCACGGAGACGAGCACGCTCACGCTCATCGGCGTCCCGGCAATCGCCTACGCGAAGTTCGCGCGCCCCGAACTCGGCGGCAACTTCACCTACCTGCAGGTCGTCGCGGGCTACATCGTCGCGCGGTTTGTGATCAGTTTGCTTTTCATCCCGGCTTACTTCAAAGGCGACCTGCTCACGGCTTACGAGCTACTGAAGACGCGCTTCGGCGTCAAGACCAAGAACTTCGCCGCGTCGCTCTTCCTCGTCATGCGCGCGCTCGCCGAGGGCGTGCGCGTCTTCGCCGCGTCTATCGTCTTGAGCGCGGTCTTGAGCGCGACGCTGCCGAACGCACAGCACCTGTGGCTCTACTCGATCATCATCGTCGGCGTGCTCACGCTCATCTACACCTTCGAGGGCGGCATCGCGGCGGTCATCTGGACGGACCTGATCCAGCTCGTCATCTACATCCTCGGCTCTCTGCTCGCCGCCTACGAACTGCTGCAACTCATCCCCGGCGGCTGGCAGCAGGTCACCGCCGCCGCCGCGCCCGACGATAAGTTCCGCGTCTTCTCGTTCGCCTTCGACCTCAACGTCCCGTTCACCTTCTGGGCCGGACTCCTCGGCGGGACTTTCCTGACGATGGCGTCGCACGGCACGGATCAGCTGCTCGTGCAAAGACTTCTGACGTGCCGCAACGAGCGCGACAGCAAGAAGGCTCTGATTTTTAGCGGCTTCTTCGTCTTCGCGCAGTTCGCGCTCTTCCTCTTCATCGGCGTGCTGCTCTTCGTCTATTACAAGTTCTTCCCGCTCGCGACGCCGCTCGCGTCGAACGATCAGATTTTCCCCACGTTCATCGTCCAGCGCTTGCCGCACGGCGTTTCCGGTCTCGTCATCGCCGCCATCTTCGCCGCCGCGATGTCGAACCTGTCGGGCTCTTTGAACTCGCTCGCCTCCTCGACGACGATAGACTTCTACCGCCCGCTCATACGACCGCGCGAGCGCGACGAGCACTACCTGAAAGTCTCTCGCTGGTTCACCGCCTCTTGGGGCGTCGTGTTAATCCTGATCGCAATCGTCGCGCGCGGCTGGGGCTCCGTGTTCACGGCTGGACTGACCATCGCGTCGCTCGTTTACGGTCCGATGCTCGGCGCGTTCCTGCTCGGAGTGCTGACGCGCCGCGCGAATCAGGCGGGCGTGATGACGGGCATGGCTGTCTCGCTCGCCGTGATGCTCGCGATCAAGTTCACGACCGCCATCGCCTGGACGTGGTACGTCCTCATGGGCACGGCGGTCTGCCTCGCCGTCGGCTACGCCGTCAGCGCCGTGACGAAACGCGCGGGCGCGACTGCGCTCGCGACGGACGCCGAGAGTTAAAGGCTTTGAAAGAACGATGATTAATTCGCCGATAACAACCCGCCGCCGCGTGGCTTCGCTCGCGCTCGCGCTGCCGGTGCTCGTCGCGCTAACGATCTCGCCCGCCCGCGTCGCGCGCGGGCAGCAGCCGAACGCCGCAGCCGCGTCGCGGCCGTGCGCGCAAACGTCGAACGCTGGCAGCGGGACGCCGAGCTATCGTCCCTACTCTCGCACGCCTTCGCGCGAGGCGCTACGGTGGGCTGACGCGGAGCTGAAGCGCATGACGCTCGACGAGAAGATCGGGCAGCTCGTCTCGATCGGCGTCAACGCGACGTACCTCGCGCAGGACAGCGCCGACTTCAGAGAGCTGCGGCGGCAGGTCGAGCAGAATCACGTCGGCGGCATCATCCTCTTCAAGGGTCCCGTCTATGAGTCGGTGCACCTCGTCAACCGCATGCAGGAGCTCGCGCGCGTGCCGCTGCTCATCTCCGCAGACCTCGAAGCGGGCGCGGGGATGCGCTTCGACAACACCGTGAACTTCCCCTGGAACATGGCGGTCGGCGCGACCGGAAATCCTGAGTACGCGCGACGACAAGGCGAGATCACGGCACGAGAGGCGCGCGCCCTCGGCGTCGCGCAAATCTTCGCGCCGGTCGTTGACGTGAACAACAACGCGCAGAACCCGGTCATCAACGTGCGCTCCTACGGCGAAGACCCTGCGTCTGTCGCGCGCATGGCGGCGGCGTTCGTCGAAGGCGCGCAGGGCGGCGGCGTGCTGGCGACCGCCAAACACTTCCCCGGTCACGGCGACACGGCGACCGACTCACACCGCGGGCTGCCCGTCATCAACGTCGCGCGCTCGCGGCTCGACGAGGTCGAACTCGTCCCGTTCCGCGCGGCGATTGCGGCGGGCGTCGGCGCGGTGATGTCGGCGCACATCGGTCTGCCGCAGATCGATCCGACGAGCGTCGCTCCGCTCTCGCGCCCCGCCGGATATCGTTCGTCCTACGCCGACAGCGAAGTGCTCACGGAGAACGCGACGCTGCCGGGCACGCTCTCGCCAAAAATCCTGACGGGCATCCTCAGAAACGATCTACACTTCGACGGCATCGTCACGACCGACGCGCTCGACATGAGCGGGCTCACGATCTACTTCACGCCCGGCGAGTCGGCGGTGCGCGCGCTCGAAGCCGGAGCAGACATGCTCTTGAAGCCGTCGGACGCGGACGCGACCGTGCGCGGCGTGCGCGAGGCGGTGCAGTCCGGGCGGCTGACGGAGAAGAGGATTGAGACTTCGGCGCGCCGCATCCTCGCGGCGAAGTATGATCTCGGTCTGACGAAGCAAAGAATTACCCCGCTCGACAAGATTGACAAGATCGTTTCAACCGCCGACGCCGAGCGGCTCGCGCAGGAGATCGCCGACCACGCCGTCACGCTCGTGCGCGACGACAATCACTTGCTCCCCGCGACGAGCCTCCCGGCGACGGCGCGCGTCTTCGTGCTCGCGGTGACGAACGGCGAGGATCGCCTCTGGGTCGCGCAGCCTTTCGCGTCGGCGCTCGCGCGCGGCGGGCGCAAGATCGAAGTCGCGACGCTCGACGAGCGTTCGTCGGACAAGGAAGTGGAGAAGGCTCTGGAGCGCGCGAAGGGCGCGGACTTGGTGGTCGCGGCGCTCTACGGTCGCGTGCGGACGGGACAGTCGAACAGCGGCGCGCTGCCTGAGCCGGGCAAGCGCGCGCTCGACAAGTTGATTGACAGGAAAGCGCCGCTCGTCGGCATCAGCTTCGGCAACCCGTACCTGCTCGAAAGTTTCCCCGAACTGAAGACTTACGTCGTCGCCTACGGCGACATGCCGAGCCTCCAATCAGCCGCCGCGCGCGCCGTGCTCGGCGAGATCGACGTGACCGGGCGACTCCCGATCTCTCTCCCCAAACTCTACGCGCGCGGCACGGGCATTCAACTCAAGGCGCAGGCGCAAGCCGACGCGAGAGCCACGACGCACGAATGAGCAGACGGAGACGACGGCGATGTTCGAGCACGGAGTAGTTTCAAGAAAAGGGTTTCGTCTCTTACTTGTCGCCAGTTGGGTTCTCGCGTTCGTCGCGGTCATCGCGCATTTCGTCACCCAGCGCTCCTTGCCGCCCGAATTGCAAAGCTGGCTTTATGCTTATCATCACAGTCCGCAGTACCAACCCTCTCCGGGTAGGACAATATTATTATTACTATGCTTGGTGGCGGGGTTCGCTAACTCCGTCGGGTTGTTCGCTTTCAAAAGATGGGCGAAGTATTCGTTGATTCCCGTCACGATATTCGGCTATTTGGTTGTGGGCGTCTCTCGTATCACTTTAGATGTGGCGTGGGTCGTCTCTTTGAAGTCTGTGCTGAGCATTTTGTTCGGTGTGACCATATCCCTTGCCTTTTTCTCGCCTCTCAGTAAAGAGTTCGACGAGCCAGAGAGGCAATGACGCAAAACTGAACCATGCGATCGAACCCTACGATGCGCCCTTTTAAAAGGACAACAGCCGCGCGCGTGCTCGTTGCTTCTTACATCGTTCTCTCGCTCGCGATCCCGGTACTTACGACCAACCTTCCCGCAGCCGCCCCCGCGTCGGTCGGCATGTCCGCCGCGCGGCTCGCGGAGATGGACGCAGTTGTCAACGAGTCAATCGCGCGGAAGGAGACGCCGGGCGCTGTGGTGCTCGTCGGGCGGCGCGGGCGCGTCGTGTGGCGCAAGGCTTACGGGGCGCGCGCCGTCGAGCCCGCGCGCGAGGAGATGACGGCGGACACGATCTTCGATCTCGCGAGCCTGACGAAGATCGTCGCCACGGCGACGAGCGTCATGATCCTCGTCGAGCGCGGGGCGGTGCGTCTGAATGACCCGCTCAGCAAGTACATCCCGGAGTTCAACGGCGAGGGGCGCGAGCGCGTGACCATCGAGCATTTGCTCACGCACCGCGCCGGGTTCGCTCCGGACTTCGATCTGGCGGAGCGCTGGACGGGCTACGACGAGGCGATCAAGCGTCTGGCGACGGAGCGTCTGCGGAGCGTGCCCGGCGCGCGCTTCGTCTATAGCGACATCGGTTTCATCGCGCTCGGCGAGGTCGTGCGCCGCGCTTCGGGGATGCCGCTCGACGAGTTCGCGCGCAAGAACATCTACGAGCCGCTGGGGATGCGCGAGACGGGGTTCAAGCCGAATCTAAACTTGCGCCCGCGCATCGCGCCGACCGAGAAGAGGAGCAGTCAAGAGAACTATCTCGGCAGCAACTCGACCGGGCTCGCGCGAGACGAGGCAGACCGCTGGCTGCGCGGCGAAGTTCACGATCCCACTTCGTTCCGGATGGGCGGCGTCGCGGGCCACGCGGGTCTGTTCTCGACCGCGGACGATCTCGCCATCTACTGCCAGATGATTCTGAAC
>JAIVGV010000144.1 GCA_020201365.1 Acidobacteriota bacterium | reverse complement strand
TCTCTGCACCGATGACGGACACTCCTATCATAATGCACGAACGGCAGTACGAGCGCATCGTCTCGGTGCTCCACAAGCTGCGCTCAGACTCCGCCTCGCGCGTCGTCTTCCTGGTGGACAAGAACGGTCAGCAGATCGCCGTGCAGGGCGACGTGGCGAACCTCGACACGACGAGCCTCGCCTCGCTCGCCGCCGGGAACGTCGCCGCCACGGGCGGGATGGCGAACCTCATCGGCGAGCGCGAGTTCCCGACGCTCTCGCACGAGGGCGAGCGCGAGTCGATCCACATCTGCATCATCGGGCGGACGCTCCTCGTCGTCGTCTTCGACGAACATTCGAGCCTCGGACTCGTCAAGCTGCGCGTCAAGCAGGCTTCGCGCGACCTCTCGACGGTCTTCGACGACATCGCGCGCGACTCCGAGCAGGAAGCCGCCAGCGACGACGCGCTCTTCGCCGGGATCACGGACGAAGACATTGATAGTTTATTCAACTAGTGGCAGGTGACAAGTGACAGGTGACAAGTAAAACCATCGGCTGCTCCGTCGCCCGTCAGTCTCTCCCTTTCCTGTCACCCGCCACCCGTCACCCGTCACTTCCAAAGTAGCCATGACCTTCATCAACTACGCTTCACGCGAGATCAACTGCAAGATCGTCTATTACGGTCCCGGCTTGTGCGGGAAGACGACCAACCTCCAATACATCTACGACACGACCGCGCCGACCTCGAAGGGCAAGCTCATCAGCCTCGCCACAGAGACCGACCGCACGCTCTTCTTCGACTTTATGCCGCTCGAGCTCGGCACCGTGCGCGGCTTCAAGACGCGCTTCCACCTCTACACCGTCCCGGGCCAGGTCTTCTACGACGCCTCGCGCAAACTGATCCTCAAGGGCGTGGACGGCGTCGTCTTCGTCGCCGACTCGCAGGAGGAGCGCATGGACGCCAACATCGAGTCGCTCTACAACCTCGAAGAGAACCTCAAGGCGAACGGCTACGACCTGATGAAGATTCCCTACGTGCTGCAACTGAACAAGCGCGACCTGCCGAACGTCATCCCGTCGGCGGACTTAGTCACGGAGCTGCGACGCAAAGACGAGGACGTGCACGAGGCTGTCGCCGCGACGGGCGTCGGCGTCTTCGACACGCTCAAGTCCGTCGCCAAGCAGGTCTTGACCGAGCTGCGGAAATCCTGAGCGCCGGGCGGCTGAAGTCGCGGGCTACTGAAGATGCGAAGAGGCAGGGTCGAAAGCCCTGCCTCTTTCAGTTTACGGGTTCGGCGCGCGGCGAGCGGGGCGCCGCGACGCGGGCGCTCAGTCGGCGCAGGCGAGCAGGCTGGTGATGGTCTCGACGAGCGACGCCAAGCCTTCGGGCTTCTTCAGGAAGGCGTCAACGCCGACGAGCCGCGCCTCCGCCGCGTGGTCGCTCGCCGAGAAGAGGACGACGGGCGTGTCGCGCCGGTGCGGGAGCTGCTTCGAGCGCAGCGCGAGTTCGAGCCCGCCCACGCCGGGCAGGTCGTAGTCGAGGATGAGCAGATCGAAGTGATCGTCGCTTTCGAGGCGGCGCAGCCCGTTCGCGCCGTCGGCGCAGGTCTGTACGCGCCAACCCTCCAGCTCCAGCGTCTCGCGCACGGCGTCCGCCACGAGCCTGTTGTCCTCGACCTGCAGGATGGCGACGGGGCGCACCGCCGGCGGCGTCTCGTACCGCGCGCGGTCGCGCCCGTGGCTCAGCCGGATGATGCTGCGGCGGCGGCGGACGACGGGCGTGCGCGCCGAGAGCAGCCCCTTGTGCCGGTGCTGCAGCATGTGCGCGAGCGACTGGTGCTTGACGCCGAGCCGCCGCGCCGCGCGCGAGACGCTGCCCGACTCCTCGACGAGAGCCTGCTCGACGAAGCGCGCCTCGTACTCGCGCACCGCGCGCGGCAGCGAGAAGTCTTCGGGGAGCGGGACGTCTGCGAACCTGCCGATCACCAGCCGCGCGCAGGCGCGCAGACGCGCGACGTCTTCCGCGTCCTGCGTGCGTGAGAGGAGCGAGTCGGCGCGGCGGTAGGTTTCGTAAACCTCGTCAGCCGAGAGGCGCGCCTCGCCGTGCTCCTCGAGGAGCGCGAGCGCGGCGTGCCCGGCGCTCTCAAGCGCGCCGGCGTACTCGCCCGCGTCCGTCGCCTCCCTGAGCGTGGCGACCGACTCGTCGTGCGCGCCGAGCCGCGACTCGACGATCCCACGAACCGTCAGCGCGTCGGCCAGCAGCGCCTGCTCGCCGCCCTCCCTGAGCGCCGCGACCGCGCCGGCGACGACCTTCTTCGCCTCCGCGAACCGACCCTCGGCGGTGAGCACGCGCGCGCGCGTCTCGTCCACCTGCGCGACGTTGCCGGGGTCTTTGAGGCGGACGAAAATCTCGCGCGCCCTGTCGAGGTGCTCGTGCGCCTCGGCGAAGCGACCTGATTTATAGAGGAGGAAGGCGAGATTGTTTTGACTATTGCCGCAAAAACGCTCGTGCCCTGCCTGCTCATAGTGCACAATCGCCGCGGTGAATTCGATGATCGCTCTGTCAGCATAACCGCCGCGACTCTCGGTCGTGATTAGTTGAAGCAGGACGAGCGCCTTTTGGTTATGCCATCTGCCCTTCAGAGCGTCGCCCGCGAACGCAAACACGGGCTCAGCCTGTTTCAGCATCTCCCAAGCTTCGTAATAACGGTGGGCACTGATCTCGACCACCGTTTGACGGATCAGGATTTTAGCCCTCAGTTCTAAATCCGACTCGGCAAGACCCTTCAACGCTTCCGCGAGTATGAGCTGAGCTTCGTCCAAAGCGCCCAGTCGCCAGTAGCAGATGCCGAGTTCATAACGGGCTTCAGCGGCTTTCCTGCTATCCCCGCAGGTCTCAAAAATTCGGAGTGCCTCGCTCAGCAGGTCTTTCGCCGCCTCCTGCGCCCCGCCTAGATGTTGCGAGCTTCCGACGTACCCGCTCAGCGCGCCGCATTGCAGCAACACCTCCGCCGCGACTGAAGGGCTGAAAGCTTCCAGCGGCGGGCGGACTCCGACGCCCCGCCAGAGCGTCCCTAATGATCCGCGCGCGTCTTCGAACTGACCGACAAAGATAAGCTCCGCCGCGCGCCCGCAATGAAGTAAGGCGTCCGAGTCGCTGTTAATAGCTAGATTGTCTATCCCGATCGGGCGGCTATCTGCTAAAGTCATGTGAGGACAGCCTTTCTCTGCGGATGCAACGGGCTTGCATCCGCGCAAGAGTCGCCGCACCTCTTCACAGGGTGCGGCGACGGGTTCGGGTTAACTTCATCACGCTAAAGGAAAAACCGATGACTAAGCTACTTCGTGCCTCGGCGCTCGTGCTGGCTCTCTCCGTTTCCGTGCTAGCTGACGACGGGATCATGCAGACCGGCAAAACGCCCCCACCCCCTCCGACGACGGAGACTACGACGCAGTCCAACGACGAGCCGACCGACGCGTCGGACGGAATTATGCAGAGCGGCTTGGTCGAGACCGCGGAACAGGTCTCGCTGAGCGTGATGCAGTCGCTTCCGCTGATCTAACCGGCACCGGGATTTCGGACACTAGCTTCGGCTGCCGTGAGGCGTTTCGCGGCGGCACGGGTGCAGTGCGCCGCCAATATAGCAAAAAATCTTGTAAGTGTTAGAGATTTTTTCGCGGTTCGGGCGCCCGCCTATTCGTGTGACGTTCGCCCTTGAGTCCGTGCGCGTGCGAGGTGTGTGCGGGAGGCGTGTCTCGGCTCAGCGCCCGCCCGCTTGATCGAGCGCTTTGACCATGAGCAGACCGTCGCCGCCGTTCGAGTAGTAGCGCGGCAGGCGCTGCGTGACGGCGTAGCCGAGCTTGCGGTAAAGCTCCTGCGCGCCCGCGTTGACCGAGCGCACTTCGAGGCGCACGGTGCTGACGCGCCGCCGCCTGAACCCCTCCTCGACGCGCGCGAGCATCCGCCCGGCGATGCCGCGCCGACGGTGTTCGGGCGCGACGCCGAGCGTCGTGATGTGACCCGTGCGGTCGGGCTCGATCAAGCCGACGATGAAGCCGACGAGCGCGCCGTCGGGCGTCACCGCGCGGTAGGCGATGGAGTCGGGCGAGGTGAGCAGGTACTCGAACGTGTCGCGGCTGTACGCCTCGCCGTCCACGAAGCAGCGCTGATCCAAGCGCCAGCACTCTTCGATGTGCGTGATCGTCAGCGGTCGTATGTCGTAACGCCCAGCAGCCGATGGCGACTGTGTTATCGCCGTGGACGACTGCGCCGCCGTCGGAGACGACTGTGCCGTCGCGGCGCCGCCGCGTGCTTCAGCCGCCGCGCGCGGCTCGCCGGGCACACGCGCCGCCGCGTCCGGCGCGGCGGAGAAGAGGCGCGAGCGGATTTTCTTCAGCACAGCCATGAGAGCGGCGACGAGTGACGGGTGACAAGTGACAAGCGAGCGCCCAAGCCAGCTTCGCCGCCCGTCGGCGGCGGGCGGCGATGCGAAAATAATTTTAACTTGTCACCTGTCACTTGTCACTCGTCACTCGTTCTTACCACCCGTCACTATTTGATCAACATGCAATCGCCGTAGCTGTAGAAGCGGTAGCGCGCGGCGACGGCGTGGCGGTAGGCGGCGAGCGTGAGATCGCGCCCGGCGAAGGTCGAGACGAGGACGAGCAGCGAAGAGCGCGGCAGGTGGAAGTTCGTCAGCAACGCGCCGACGACGCGGAACACGTAGCCCGGCGTGATCGTCAGCCGCGCGAGCGAGCGCCCCGCGCGCACCCGACCGCCCTCGTCCGCCGCGGATTCGAGCGCGCGCACGCTCGTCGTGCCCACCGCGACGATCCGTCTCCCTTCGTCGCGCGCGGAGTTGATCTCGCGCGCGGCCGTCTCGCCGATCTTAAAACGCTCCGCCTCGACCGCGTGCCCGCTCAAGTCCTCGACGCGCACGGGCGCGAACGTGCCGTAGCCGACATGCAGCGTGATCTCGGCGACGCGCACGCCGCGCCCGCGCAAACGCTCGAACGTCGGCGGCGTGAAGTGCAGCCCGGCGGTCGGCGCGGCGACCGCCCCGCGCGCGCCGGCGTAGATCGTCTGGTAGCGCTCGCGATCCTCGGCGCGCTGTGCGCCGTCCGTGCCGCCTTCCAGCCGCGCGCGTTTGATGTAGGGCGGCAGCGGCATCAGCCCGAACTCCTCGACGAGCGCGTGGAAGTCGCCCG